>JAGYNS010000349.1 GCA_018399655.1 Campylobacterales bacterium | reverse complement strand
CTTCAAATTGTGGAAATATTGGATTATCGCTTTTGAGTATAAGCGTTTGAGTTTTTGGATCTCTAAATATTCTTTTTACATACACTTCATTGCACATAACAACAACATATACTTTTCCAGAAATTGGCTCCTGCTGTTTTTTGTCTATAAAGATAATATCTCCATCTTCAATAGTTCCAGTCATGCTATCTCCATCAACTCTTATTGCTTCAAGTTTTCTATTTTTGATTTGAAGTATGTTTGGAAGCAGCTGAATATACATTGATTCGTGATCACAATTTTCATACCCACCTCCTGCACTTGCTTTTATATTTTCATAGTATGGTATTCTGTATTGATAGGTTGCTAAACTATCTGAAATAATAGAAACATCTTCAAGAACAGAATCATACTCATTCATTCTCATCTCTCCAGATCCATTTTCAATCCATTCTTTTCTTAATTTGAAATGCTCTGATAATGCTAAAAGATATTTTGATTTGATTGTACTTATCTTTCCTTGCTCTAAACCTTTAGGAACACCAACGGAAGTACCTAGAATACTAGCTAGTTGCTCTTGATTTATTCCAAATGTTTCTCTAATTTGTTTGGTTCTTTGAGCTAAAGTTGTCATTTCATCCCCTTTTATTCTTTTGATTTAGGAATATTTAAGAATATTAAAAGTATAATTTTATTCCAAATGTTTCAAATATATACTTATTGTAGCATATTTAAGAATAAAAATAAAGGGGTAAGGGATGTTTACAATCAAAGAAACAGCTAAAAAACTATCCGTGCATCCAGTTTCAGTAAGAAGATGGGTGCAAAGTGGAGCGATTGATCACTTGAAGATTGGTAAATCAGTTCGCTTTACTCAAGAGCATATAGACAAATTTATCCAGGTACATACGGTCAAAGCAAAAACAAATTATGGCGAATCGTCAAAAAGTGGTGGCGTGAATGCTTAGAAGAATAATGGTTGATCAAATGATATGCGAAAAAGAAGATATCTCTATAAATGCAGCAATAATATTTGATGTGGTTATAAAACTTATGTCTCACTCCCAAATCCAAAAAACAAATCACAATAACAAAATATATACTGTTTTGTATCGCAACATGATATTAAAACAGATCCCACACTTTAAAATCAAAACAAGAACATTATCGGCTGCACTTCAAGAGCTAGAAGATAGTGGACTTATAGAGTGTATAAATAAAAACACAAGTCCAGCATATATCACTACTAAAAAAGCAGATGAATATAATTTTTTACCAAATGGTGGCGAATTTGATACTGAAGCGAATAAACCTAAAAAACAACATAAACAACA
>JAGYNS010000348.1 GCA_018399655.1 Campylobacterales bacterium | reverse complement strand
GGTTGTTGTCATGTGCATTTGCTACATAATATCGCTATTTTTTAAGAATTATGCTAAGAGTTTATCAATAAAGAGTTATTTCGTATTTGGGTATAAAGGAGTGGATCTTTGGTGTTGTAGTTTACAATATCAACTTTTAATTCAAAGTTTTGGTGGATAAGATTTGCTATTGTTTTGGCTTTATATCTTCTAAACTCTGTTCGTGATAGATCTGAATCAATTGCTATATCGATATCTCCACCTTTTGTATTGTCATCAACTCTACTTCCAAATAGGTAAATATTGACATCGCCAAAACTGTTTTTAACGGCATATTTTATTTTGTCTATGATTCTTTTTTCTAGTCTCATGAGATATACTTTTTTGCATAGTTTAAAGAGTTTAGATAATAGCTTTCAAGTTTTGAAAAACTATCGATACAAAATTTCAGATCATCAAGTGCCTCTTGTAACTCTTCTGGATAATCATGTTCAAGTTCATTTCTCACTTCCCTTAACTCAATCCAGTTATCAAGACTATCTATGATCTCCTCTTTTTCAATATAATACAAAACTTCACTCATTTTAGAACTATTTATCCCTGAAACATCCAGCAACAAAGAAAAAATTTTGGCACCTAAAAAATCTTGAATAGAACTAAATCTTTTTAGATACGCATCAAGAATAGCTCTTTCTTGTGGTAAAAGTGTATTAAATACAAATTGGTCATAAATATTTTTTTCTTTTAGGAGCTGATCTATAAGCACCTTATATTCTTTAAAAGCGGTGTAATGCTTTTCTAATTTTTCAAGTCTTTTTAAAAGTATTTTTTTTGTATCATCTTTTTTTATCATAAAATATTATATACCATTAGTTATTAATCTTCTCTTCATTATTTGGATTAAACCCGTGAGCTTCCATATCCTTATCAAACTCTTCTGCATCTTTTACTTTACCACTTTTCATCTCTTCAAGTTGTGTTATTACACTATCAAGTCTTTTTTGAAACCCACTAGGATCAGCTATCTTACTATCCTCTTTATTTTTATCATCAAGTTCAATTATAGCTTCACCAAATACCTTTTTTTGTAATGCTGCCAATGCCTCTTCAAGCTCTTTTATTTTTGCACCTATCTCTACATCGTTATTTGAGTCTTTCTCTTTCATGAGTTTTTGAATTTGGGCAATAAGCTTCTCCATCTGCTCAAGCTCCTCTACTGTAAATCCAGTACGCAATACTGACTTTATATCCTCCACAAGTTTTTTAATCCTTTCAAATCTCTCTTCCTCTTTTATTTCACTATTTTCGTTTGAGTTTTGCTGTGCTTGATTTATCTTATTTTGAGTAGCTGTATTATTTGAAGTGTAGCTTGCAAGAGTAGCGTTTTTTTCATTTACTTT
>JAGYNS010000347.1 GCA_018399655.1 Campylobacterales bacterium | reverse complement strand
CCTTTGCTTGTAAAAAACTGCATCACTTTTCTATGTGAGAGCTCAAGCTTATCTATCTCATCACTAAAATCTTGCATCACATCAGCCACATCATCATCTTCATAATTTGCCAGTGCTTCTTTTAAGTGTGCACCCACACCATAATAGTCCACTATAAGCCCTCTGGTTTTGCCCTCATAAGTTCTATTTACCCTCGCTATTGCTTGAAGAAGGTTGTGTGCAGTGAGCTTTTTGTCCAGGTACATCACCTGTTCAATAGGTGCATCAAATCCAGTAAGTAGCATATCACTTACAACAATAAATGCTAGATTTGATCTCTCAAGCGGTTTTTTAAACTCTGCTACGGCATTGTCTTTATGACTCTTCGTCGTAAACTCTTTTGGAAAATCATCGCTATTGTCATTGTGCTTAGCAGATATCACGACAGCCGAGTGAAGTTTGCTTATCTCACCCTCATACTCTTGTAGAGCTTTATTTATTGCTTCACTGTAGAGTATCGCAGCCTTACGCGAAGAGCTAACAACTTGAGCCTTGTAAGCATTTGGCAAAATGTTTTTTATATAGTGCTCCACCATATTTTTTGCGATTGCTTCTATGCGTTTAGGGGCTTCTAGTATGTCGCCTTTCGTTCCATACTTTTTCTTTATGGCTTCCATCTGCTCAGGTGTCAAATCAGCAAATAAGTCCTCAAACTTGCTATCAAACTCCCCTTTGTTTTTCAAGCTATCTTTCGAGGTCATCCCCTCATAGATGATTGGCACTGTTGCTCCATCTTCTACTGCTTCACGGATTTTATAGGTATCTATATAGCTACCACATGAGCCTAAAGTCTTTTCAACTGGCGTTCCCGTAAAAGCGATTTTCACTGCATCTGGAAGTGCCAATCTCAGTGCTGAGCCAAACTTAGAGTATTGTGTACGGTGCGCTTCATCGATGAGAACTATCACTTTTGAGCTATCAACGCCATCATTTACCTTTTCAAACTCCCCATCGTTAAACTTTTGCATCATCGTCATATTGATATTGCTCACATCATTTGAGAGCTTTTTCTTTAGATCTGCTCCATTACTAGCTATAAGAATCTCTTCACCTATGAGTGTAGCGGTCTCTTCGAGTTGCTCTTGCAAATCGCTTCTATCTACGATAAAAAGTATTTTATAGTCTTGCAGCTCTTTAATGCTTCGCGAATACTTCACCAAAAACACCATCGTAAGCGATTTACCACTTCCTTGAGTATGCCAAATGACACCATTTCTCTCTTCGAGTGTTTTGGCTTTTTGTATTCGTTTGACTGTTTTTTTAACCGCGCGATATTGCTGGTACCGACAGACTACTTTGACCATTTTTTTGCCGCTTCCCATCACTACGGTAAAATCTCTCATG
>JAGYNS010000346.1 GCA_018399655.1 Campylobacterales bacterium | reverse complement strand
AGTATTAGGGTTTTTACAGGCTAAATCCTGTGTTACAACAACACCCGTAACACGGACTTTAGTCATAACTTTCTACACAACTACCAAACAAGAACAGAAGACATTCGAGCAAGAGTGCAGTAACACCATCAAATCAAAAATACGCTCCCGTGTAGAACATATATTTGGCTATATGACAAACTCTATGAACAATGGACTAAACCTCAAAGCAATAGGTAAAAAGAGAATTGATTCGACAATAGCACTTCTCAATCTGACTTACAACTTGTTCAGGTATGAACAGCTTGTAAGACTTCAGAAGGTACAAAAGATGTAAAGTAGTGCCAAAAGAGGCAAGTTTAGTGAGTTTTTTAAATAAAATAATGAAAAACTGACTTAACTTTCTTTGGAATTTCAACCAAGAAAAGTAACAAAATGAAGATGGGCAAATTTAAGCAGTTTTAGATGCTATTTTTAGAGGTGCCCCTAAATCAAAATCACTACAAAATCACCAAAAATAAGTTTACAAGTTTAACTCTATCTTCCCTTTTGCATAATTATGTACCAAAGCTTGTATAAGGTTTTGGTACCCAATCCCTAACTCTTTTGATTTTGACTTTATCACAGCTAGGTCACTCACACTAAATCTTATGGTTGTTTGTTTCTTCTCATTGAGTGATTTTGTGTATTTTGCATGGTTTTTATACCCCTCTAGCTCTTTTTTTTCAAGCGGTTTATCTATAAGTTCATCTGATTCAATTGCATCTAAGAGTTCTAGCTCTTCATTGTCATATACTATATCTTTTTTCATCACTTCTCTCCGTATATTTTATTTAGTTTTCTACTTGGTATGATACTTTTTAAAAAGATCACATCCTCTGTTTCTACAAAAGGTATATAGCAAACATAACCTCTAAGACTAAGGATAAATATCTCTTGATTTGGATACTTATCATTATTTGGATGAACTTTTCTTCCGAGGATTCTTCCTGCTTCTATCTCATCAAGCACCTCTTCAAAGCTTACACCTCTTTGCATCTGTAACAGCTGATTTTTCTCTTCATTCCATCGGATCTCTTTGTTGTTCATTCATATCCTTTTCTGAAGTTATTATAGCAATTTGTAGATATATAGTCAATACAATTATAATTTATTTCCAAAACATAAAATAACCTAAAAACTCTTATTTTAAAATTTCTTCCCAAAAATCCCATTTAGTGATTTCATAGTGATTTGTGTTTTGTACAATGATGCAGAAGTTTCAAGTTTTTAAATTTCACAAGAAGGATAAATGTAAAAATGTTGCCACTCCAAGGGAGCATGAACTATAAAGCACAAGGCTTAAAAGATACAAAAACAGTCTATACCCTCCAAATAGGGTTAAACTACACTCTTTCAAAACAATTCTA
>JAGYNS010000345.1 GCA_018399655.1 Campylobacterales bacterium | reverse complement strand
AAGAGACTCAAAACTAAAACTTCCTGATAGTATCATAGTTGCTAGTGCATTGGATAATGATACTATTTTAGTTACATCTGACAAACAGCTGCTTAATGCTCAAGTCGTTAAGACTATAGAGCTAAATCAATTGTAGATTTTAGTATTACATAACAAGATATGGATATGATGGGAGATTGTATATGGGTATGCGAATTAATGGCAAAAGACAAGAAGAGATAGCCTATGATGATTTTATAAGTAAAGTAATCAGCACCTTTAATAGTGAAAATCTGATGTATGGATTTAATTTCGGCTATGTAAAAAGATTTGATCTAAATAATGAATTTGTTTATTTGTGGCAAGATGCCAAAGGGAATGTATGTTATAGCTTTAGTTTGCTAGAAAAAGAGTATTTTACCACTACTGCTACTAAACTATCAAATGCCCTTAGTAGTCACTTTCAATACAATATCGAGGTGGTTAACAATATCAATGACACTTTTAGCAGAAAAAAAAGTGCAGCAACAAGTGCAAGCAGAGCCACTCAAGAAGCTCAAAGATTCACTCAAAACCTGAACTCAACAGATAATAGAAATAATCTATTGGCTCATACATCGCAATCACATTACGAGCATCGTCTCCATCAAGATAGAGTAGCATTATCGCACAATCAGTATGAGTACACAAACCAAACACAGTATTTGCACCTAAGCGAACTCCAAATCATTTATAAAGAGCAATTTAGCCCCTATACCAAACTCTCTTTTTATCGCCAAAACGCTTTAGTCTATAAAAACAGCTATACGCCATCAGAGTATATGACAAACTATGTAAACACTCCAAATTTAGAGAACTCTTTTATACTCTCATTTTTATTTGCTATGGCAAAAAATGATTTTAAAAAAGCCATGGGCATCATCGTATGGCTGGCGAATAGTTTCAACCTCTTGCAAAAACTCCCTTATGCTTTGGTATTACACTCAAAAGATGATATCCCTATGAGGCTTTTCTACGAAGAGATAATAGAGCCTTTGTTTCATAAAAACTATTGTGAAATTATAAATAATGATACCCTTGATAAAAAAGCACTTTCTCAAAAACTAGATGAAAAAGTAATCTATCGTTTCCACAATATAACCACCCCAACAATCTTAGAAGAAGATGCAAAAGAGCTTGTAAAAAGGTTGATACACAAAGAGGAGTATAGACTAAACAATAAGCATATCACCACACTAGCAAATATCCTCATCACCTCTACAAGCAGATATGTTCCACTTATTGCAAAAGATGTGCCATGTATCGTAGTAGATATTGCATCAAACCTAGAAAAGTTTTGTAAAGAAAAAAAGATAAGTACAGACTACTATGCCATATCCCCGCTTATAAAAAATGATCTTATGAACTTTGCAGCGATACTAAGAAG
>JAGYNS010000344.1 GCA_018399655.1 Campylobacterales bacterium | reverse complement strand
AGCTTCCACTGCTGCGTTTAGAGATAAGATATTTGTTTGGAATGCTATTTGATCTATGACCGTAATCGCTTCATTGATAGCATTGACCTGAGTATTGATCTCATCCATTGAAAGTGCTGTTTCATTTGCTAGGTTTTGCCCCTCATCAACTGAGCTATTAAGCTCTTTTGAGTAGTTGAGGATACTTTTTATATTTTCATTATTACTTACTACAGTACTAGTGATCTCTTCAAGAGCAGCGGCTGTCTCTTCTAGGCTTGCTGCTTGTTCGTTACTTGATCTTGCAAGTTTTTCTGAAGTAGCTTCTAGTATATCGGTATCAACATTAAGCTTTTCTCCTGCATTTAAGATCATCCCGATAAGTTCTGAGACATTGTTTCCTATAAGCATACTTGAAGCTACCAAAGAACCAAAGCTTCCATTCATGTTTTCATTGACTTTTTCATCATACTCATAGGTAAAGTCACTATTTCCATATCGAGTGAGGGTATCTACAACGATTTGAAGTTGTTTATTAGTTCCAGATACCAGCTGATTTACCTTGTCTTTGATACTATTTGTAAGTGGATTTGAAGAGGTTCCTTTAACTGTATAAAAATAAAAACCATTGTCCACTTTTTCTAAGATATCATCTATCTCCTCTACAAGTTTATTATCCTCTTTTATCTCCGCTACTGCTCTATCGATAGAATTGTTGACCTCATTTGCCATCTCTCCAAACTCATCTTTGCTATGGATATCGATATGCGTTGCCTCTTTTGTTTCACGATTTACAAACGCAAAAAAGCCATCAAGCCCAGACTTAAAAGCGTTGAGTGAATTTGCGATATTAATACCAATCATTTGAATAATTGAAAGAATTACAACAATAGAGATCAAAATAAGTGATACAATAAAAGTGATAGTATCAGATATGATCTCCTCAAATTTTTGTTCTAGTGTTTCGACTTTAACTAAGTTTCTTTTTTGCCATGCTAGAAGCTCTTTTTTTAGAGGTCGCCACTCTTTAGTCGAGGCTTTATTATCTGCTCCATCCAGAGTCTCCCCTCGTTCAATTTTTGCTACAAGATTTTTGAGTACTGATTGTTGAGAAGAATAGAGTGGTCCAATATTAAACTTTGTAAACCCTTGAGAGATATTTTGACTCTTTTTCAGCTCTTCAATAAGACCATCATACTCTTTGACTGCTTTGATAAAGTTGTTTTTTTCTTTCGTATCGCTTGGATTTACGATAATCCCTCTAAGTGCATTTGATACTTGCAAACCTTGTTCTGAACTTTTTATAATCGTTGCCGAAAGATGTTCGATTTTAACAGTATCTTTATATGTCGATTCCAAATCACCTAAACGGTTCCATATCACTATACTAAGAACTCCTAAAGAGAGTACTACAAATACGGTGATAACATTGATCTTGCCTCTTACTTTTAAGTTGTTTAAAAACTGCATTTTATTTTTTC
>JAGYNS010000343.1 GCA_018399655.1 Campylobacterales bacterium | reverse complement strand
TGTTTGGTAGATCATTGAATGAACTTGGTACAAAGATACCCGCTTCAGCCATCGCTTTATTTTTTGCTTCTGCAGTTTCGCGCTCAGCATTTGCAGATGCACCCGCATGACCAAACTGAACTCCACTATCATAGTATTTCGCGATCGTACCGATACACCATGCAATAATTGGCTTTTTGATCTTGCCAGATTTTACCGCTTCGATCACTTTGTACTCTTCAGTACCACCAACTTCACCAAGTAAAAGCATATATTTTACTTCTGGGTTCTCTTCCATTCTTAAAAGGTTGTCGATAAATACAGATCCAACAAATCTATCTCCACCAATCGCTACACCCTCAGCAATACCATCTGCATTGATAGCGATAATGTTTGAGAGCTCATTAAATAGACCACCCGAACGTGTTACAAGTCCACAAGAACCTGCACGGTGAAGTTTTGAATTTACGATATTCTCGATCGTACCACCAACGTTTGCAATTTTAAATGCACCAGGAGCGATACCACCAACAGTTGCTGGCCCGATTACTGTTACATTTGCTTCTCTTGCAGTTGCGTTCATTTTACGTGCAAGTCTCTCAGGGATCCCCTCAGCTGTGATCATAATAGATGAAAATCCACCGATCTCAAGAGCTTCCATTGTTACGTCGTACGCTGTTCTAAATGATGCAAAGTTTAAAAGTACATCCGCTTGTGGCTGTGCAGCTTTTGCATCTGCTGTGTTTTTGAAAAGTGGGATCATGATCTCATCTGGACCATAGAAAAATTTCTCAAATTTATTTCCACTTGTAGGTGCTACGATAGCAGCTACAGAAGGTTTATCTCTTTTGATTGTGTAATCATAATCAAGCATTCTTTGGATCGCTGTTTTATTGTTGTTCCAAAAAATCGCTTGTGTATCTCTAGTAAATAATTGTGCCATCTCTTCTCCTTACTTCTCTAATGCCATACGCACGATGTCAGTTACGTGAGTTTCTGGACCATATACTTCAATGTATAAACCTAAACGATCAGCTGCTTCTTTGATATCTTTAAGCCCTTTTTCGTAGTTTGGTCCACCACGGCGCACATAGATCTTAATACCAACCTCTTTCATCTTGTCTGCATAGTTATCAAAGGCTTGAATAATACCCGTAAAAGTTTTTGCAACATCTGTAAAGTTTGCAATTGCTCCACCGATGATAAGGATCTTTTCTCTTCCTTGTGCATCTTTTTGGCGTGTCATAAGATCTAAGAGTGTCTCAGCATAAAACTTCGTCTCACTCGTTGTTGGACCACCAGAGTATTCTCCATAGTTTGCTAAATCATCGATTCCAGCAAAGTCAGCAATAGTATCTGCATACACAACAGAAGCACCACCACCTGCTACCATCGTCCAGATTCTCGCTTCAGGTTTAAGGATTGTAAGTTTTAATGAAGCACCCGATTTACTATCAGCATCTTCAATCGCTAAAACTTCAGGTGACTTCTCTTCCATTCCAAAAGAG
>JAGYNS010000342.1 GCA_018399655.1 Campylobacterales bacterium | reverse complement strand
AGTTTTGCCCCACAAGTTCCTCTTCGGAGTAGCCACTTACTTTGCAAAACTTCTCATTTACAAAAGTGATCACTCCATCAAGATCTGTAATTGAGATAAGGTTTTGTTGGTCTACAATCTCTCTATAGTGTTCAAATTTTCTTGTTTGCTCCTCTAAATCATATTTATTTTGTAGAATACTCTTAAACTCCTCTATATAGCTAAAAAGGTTATCCATATTGATCGGCTTTAATAAAAACTTATCAACTTTTAATTCGATACTTTCTAATAAAAAGTCAGTATCATTAAAAGCAGTTGTTATGATGATAAATGGAACTTTGTCATAGGTTGTTTTGATTCTTTTAATGAGGTCTATCCCATTCATATTGGGCATTTTAATATCTGTAATTAAAATATCATAATCTTGATTCTGATCAAAAAGCTCTAAAGCTTCTAATCCATCTTTCGCATAGTCAATATCTGCAACTCTTGAAAGCATACGAACTATTGATTTTGCGACTGTTTCCTCATCTTCAGTATAAAGTATTTTTATTGCCTTGTCCATATTAAACTCCTCGTTTACTTAATTTATTGGAATTTTAAGCTCAATTTTCGAGCCATCAATCTCATTTGTCACTTCTATTTTACCTTTCATCTGTCCTACAATAATATTTTTTACTATATACAGTCCTAGACCAGCACCTTGCAGTTCATTCTCTTTTGTGGAAAAGTAAGGTTCAAATATTCTATGATAAATATCAGGATCAATTCCTGTTCCATTATCTGTGATTGCAACTGTTAGCATAGAGTTATCTCTTTTAAGAAAAATATCAATTTTTTTAGTATCTTTATTGGCTTTTTCTATCGCTTCAGTAGAGTTTTTAAGAATACTTAATATCGATTGTGTTACTTCATTTTTATATCCAATAATATAGTACGGATTGGTCTCTTTTGTATTGTTTTGTTTACGAATATTTACAGTAATTTTTAGTAGATCTAATTTTGGTTTTATAATATATAAAGCATCATTGATACACTCAAGGAAATCAAAAGCATCTCTTGTACACTTTTGGTTGAAAAAACATCTAAAATTGTCTATAGTTTGCGACATACTTTGAAGATATTGTTGAATATCATTATTTAATGTTTTCATCATACCTTTATCTAAAGTATCCATTTCATGATTTAGTTTAATCTCTTGTGTTAAAACTCCAATAGCATTAAGTGGTTGTCTCCATTGATGTGCAATAGATTCAATCATCTCTCCCATAGCAGCTAGTTTTGATTGCTTTATCAATACCTCTTGTTGTTTTTCAAGATTGTCAAAAAGGGTTTTTGGTATTCTAGAAAGTAGATATCCCAAAATAAAAGAGATAGGCAGAATAAGTAAAATTAAAATGAGAAAAACCTTATTGAAGTGTTCAAAAAAATCGATATTTTCTTTCACCTCTAAGGCTAAATAAATAGTTTCTTTATTGTTTGTATTGAGTAAAACCTTATTGTTTAATAGTTTTTGTTTATTAAAATCAAATAACAAATTATG
>JAGYNS010000341.1 GCA_018399655.1 Campylobacterales bacterium | reverse complement strand
AATCATAAGAGGAAGTTATAGTGCCAAAGGCTACATCAAATAGAGAAGTAATTCATAGTGTTATTAATTATCATGAAAAAAAATCTAAAAAAGAGATAGCACAAGTGACAATTAAGATCGATAAAAAAATTGATAATGCACTTGGGATACTGTCTGGAAAACTTCATATCTCTAAAAATAGACTGATTGAGGATATCATTCTTCACAGTGGTATTATAGAAGAGGTTGATGAAAACTATATTGAGGAAAATGTATGAAAAGTTTCCCAAATCAAGAGTCTATCGTAAAAGCTATTTTAAATGGAATACAAACAGCGAAAACAAATTATACTTTTTGGACGGCAGACCAACTTTATTTGTCCTATGCGAGTGAAAATTTTCTTACTATTCATATAGCCCAAGAGATCGCAAAAATAGAAAATCCACCAGAAATATTTTTAGATGCTACTGTTGCAGATATTTTACGATGCTCTTTACCAAATAGAAGTGACTTTAAAGAGTTTATGTATGAAAAAAAGATTTCTCAAGGAACTTTTTCTCTTACGCTAGATACAAGGATGGAGCATATTAGTGACAATGACTCCATCTCAAAAGCAATTATTAGTGTTCATAATGGGGTTCGAAATGCCAAAGAGGAGTATCAAAATGAGATTCATAGATTATGTAAGATGTTAGATTATCCTGAAAAAAAATACTCAACATTAGAGTTTGGTGTTTTTGCATTTTATTTAGATATATCATCAAGTGCAAGAAAAAAATCTCAAAAAAGGATAGAAGAGATTGTTTCAAAATTTGATAGTATCGTTCAAGAGTATGACAATATTCAATCAACTTTTAAGGGGGGAGAAATAGAAACAATACAAAACATAGGGGAATGGAGTGTTGGGTGTTATATTATAGAGCCTAAATAAAATTAAAAAAAGGAGAAAAAATGAAACGAGTAAAAAATATATTAATGGTAGCAGTATCAATTGTAACAGTTGGTTTACTAAGTAATGCAAGTGCAGATAAACTTGATGATGTGATTAAAAAAGGGGTGCTAAATTGTGGAGTTGTATTGGACTTTCCTCCAATGGGTTATTTCGATAAAAACAATAAAGCCGCAGGTTTTGATGTTGATTACTGTAACGATTTAGCAGGAGCGTTGGGGGTAAAATCAAATGTTATTAATCTTACCTGGGCAGAGAGAATCCCCTCTTTAGTATCTGGGAAAACAGATGTGGTGATTGGATCAACTTCAGATACTTTAGAAAGAGCAAAATCTGCAGGATTTACTTATCCGTACTTTGTATTTAAATTTCAAGTTATCTCTAAAAAAGGGAGTGGAATTGATAGTTTTGATGATTTAAAAAATGTGAAAGTGGGAGCTGCTTTAGGAACTACCTATGAAACTGAATATTTAAACTATGCACAAGCTCAGGGTTGGGGAAAAGGAAATTATACCTCATTTAAATCAGAAAATGATGCCTATTTAGGATTGTATCAAGGGAAAGTTGATGCGATTATTTCAACAAATACCAATATTGCAACAAAG
>JAGYNS010000340.1 GCA_018399655.1 Campylobacterales bacterium | reverse complement strand
CACCATTATCCCAGAGTAGATGATCCCTTTTTTTGCTCTATGAATTGGTGCAAACCCTAAAACACTAAATGTGAATGCAGCAGCTACAATCATCCCAAAAAAGTTAGTCAAAAAGAGTAAAAATGATCCATAAATAATATGAAGATCACCCCACCCTATTCCAATACCTGTAACACATAAAGGTGGCACTAGTGCTACAGCAATTGCCACTCCTGCCAAAGATTTTGCCACCTCCTCTTTAGAAGCCGCATACGCTCCAGCAATACCTGAAAAGATAGCCACAAAAAGATCAAGTAAGTTTGGATTGATACGGTTGTATACCTGAGAGGTCATTGAGTTATCTAGTGGCATCATTAAAGTGACAATTGCAGAGAAAAACAGTGCACTTCCCACCCCTACAAAAAGGGTAAAAGCACTCCTTTTAATAATCAAATTATCACTTCTTACTGTCCCCATAGACATAGAAACAATTGGGGTCATAAGAGGAGCTAAGATCATTGCCCCTATAACTGATGGGGTAGAATCTTGAAAAATCCCAACGGTAGCAAGAAGAGTACTTAATATCATCAGCGTAACAAATATAGAGGTGGTTCGAGATCCCTCTTTTATAGAAGTGAGAGTCTCTTTCATATCTTCATCACTTGCTTTTTTAAGCAGTGGAATTTTCCCTTTTACTAAAAGGTCTCTTATTTCCCCTTTTGGTAAAGAGCGAACATTGAAACTCTCTTTGTCATCAAAACTGTTTTTTTCATCTATAACACTTTGAAATGGTTTTCCATACCCAATATTTAAACTACTTTGATACACTGCTATCTCTACACTTTTTGCACTTAATCCAACTCGATCAATAGTAAACTCAAAAGGATTGTTACTTGTAATTGTTAGTTTTTGAGTAGATACAAACCCTATCCCTTTTGGGAGTTTTGCCAAAGAAAATTTATGATAAAACAAAATAATAAAAAAGTGGTATAAAAAGGAGAGCAAACTAGAAGGGGAGATGATAAAAGCATTGAGTTTTCCATCATGAAATGAGCTATTTTCAACATTGCTCAAACCTTTCATAGCGGTATAATCTTCAAGAACCAAAATACCACTAACCACCGTTTGGATCGTTTTCTCTTTCGCAGTTTGTAGGTTCACTGCTTGATATTTGAGTTTTTTTAGATTATTGATAAATACAGTAAAGTTTTGTAAAAAATTGTTGTTATGTTGATTAAAGTTTTGGACATTTCCTATAGATATTTTATTAAATACCACATGCTCATTGCAAATAAGAAGTTGATCTTCTACTCGTAAGTTTTTATTAAAACTATCATCAAAGGCTTCATAGATATCTTTTGATATCCCAAATCTCTCCATCGCTTTTGAAGCTTCACTATGTGGTAAAATAGAGATATCTATTTGTAGATCTTTGTGGGTATATAAAAAATCTTTAATAGAATCATCATCTAAATACAAAAAATACAAAGAGGAGCTATCCAAAATCTCTAACTCATTGAAAAGTATAATATTTAAACTAAATTTGTAGTGGCTTTT
>JAGYNS010000034.1 GCA_018399655.1 Campylobacterales bacterium | reverse complement strand
TACTACGAACTCTATGCTTTCACATTTAGCAAGTTTTTCGATGAAAGGTTTCATGATCTCCACATCCATATTGTCATCTAGTTTGATGTAGGCTTTTGCTATTTTGCTATTTCCCATATCTATGATCACTTTGGCTCTTCGTATAGCGGTGATCGCTTCTTCGATGATAGCAAAGAGATTTTCTGCTTCTGTATCTTTTGTGATATTTTGAGGAAATTGCATCACCATCACGGAGTCCCCATCTTCTAGGCTTGTACCTGAGAGTTTATGATACAGGTGCTCAGAGATAAATGGCATAAATGGAGAGATCATTTTGAGTGTCTCTTTGAAGATCGCTCCAAGCTCTACGATGCTCTCTTTTGAAGCCTTAGAGTACTCGATCCCCCAGTCACAAAACTCATTCCATACGAACTTATATAGTGAGCTTGCCGCGTCGTTGAATCTATACTCATCTATCGCAGATCGTACATCTTCTACTGCTACGCTTAGTCTGCTTTGCATCCACTTCCCTAGTGGTGTTTTTATCTCACACTCACTTAGCTCTGGGAAGGTATCCACATTGAGCTGTAAGAAGTTTGAAGCGTTGTAAAGCTTATTGGTGAAGTTTCTAAACTGCTCTAGATTTTTTGCCCCTAGCTTTATATCTCTTCCTTGAATCGCAAGAAAAGCAAGGGTAAATCGGATGATATCTGCACTATGCTCCTCAACCATATCAAGTGGATCTATCACATTCCCTTTTGACTTACTCATCTTTGCCCCAAACTCATCTCTTACAAGGGCGTGCATATAGATATCTTTAAATGGCAATTGTCCTTGGAAATGCTCCCCCATCATCATCATACGAGCTACCCAAAAGAACATGATATCAAAACCAGTGATAAGAAGTGAGTTTGGATAGAAGTCTTTGAGATCATCTGGGGTGAAAGTTTCAGTCATATTGCCATTATTTCCCCACCCTAGAGGGCTAAATGCCCAAAGAGCAGAGCTAAACCAAGTATCAAGTACATCAGGGTCTTGAGTGATGTTTTTGCTTGCACAGTGTGGACACGCCTCAGGCTCATCAGCTTTATCAGCCCACTGATGGTCACAATCCTCACAATAAAACACAGGGATACGATGTCCCCACCAAAGCTGTCGTGAGATACACCAGTCTCTTAGCTCATCCATCCAAGCCCTATATGAGTTCAGCCAGTGAGGAGGGTGAAACTTTGCCTCACCTGCATAAGTTTTTTCAATAGATTTTTTTGCCACTTCACTTCGTACGAACCACTGTTTTGAGATATATGGCTCTACAATATTTTTACATCTATAGCAGTGACCTACTTGGTGTATATGATCTTCTATCTTTACTATGTACCCTTCTTTTTCTAGTTTTTCCACAATTGGCTTTCTAGCTTCCAGTCGCTCTAGTCCTGCAAACTCTCCACAGTACTCATTTAAGATACCCTTTTCATCAAAACAGGTGATAAACTCTAGGTCATGTCTCTTTCCCACTTCGTAGTCATTTTGATCGTGAGCCGGAGTTACTTTTACTACCCCAGTTCCAAACTCCATATCCACATGGCTATCAGCGATGATCTTGATCTTTCTATTGGTAAGTGGTAAAACTACCTCTTTTCCTACGATATCAGTGTATCTCGTATCTTCAGGATGCACCATAATTGCAGTATCCCCAAAGTATGTTTCAGGTCGTGTAGTAGCTACTTGAACTTCACCGCTTCCATCGGCAAACTTATAGATCATATGGTAAAATTTTCCATTGACTTCATCGTGTTCCACTTCGATATCTGAAAGTGCTCCATCGTGGGTACACCAGTTTACCATGTAGTTATTTTGTACTATCATCCCTTCATTGTACAGGTGTACAAAAGCCTCTTTTACCGCTTCTTTGAGACCCTCATCCATCGTAAATCGTTCACGACTCCAAGCAGGACTAACTCCAAGCTTTCTCATTTGATGGACAATAGTGCCACCACTGAACTCTTTCCATTTCCACACTCTCTCAAGGAATTTTTCTCTTCCAAGTTCCTCTTTGGTGGTTCCTTCTGCTAAAAGCTGTTTTTCAACTACATTTTGCGTAGCGATCCCTGCATGGTCAGTTCCAGGTTGCCAAAGTGTTTTAAATCCATCCATTCGTTTGTACCGTGTGATGATATCTTGAAGTGTGAATGTCAAAGCATGACCTATATGTAAGCTTCCTGTGACATTTGGAGGTGGCATCATGATAGCAAAAGTTTTTTGCTTTCCATTTTCATCTTTGGCTTGAATAGATCTGTTTCCATCAATCTCAAAATAGCCTCTATCTTCCCATATTTTATAGTATTTGTCTTCTACTTCTTGTGGATTGTATTTGTTGCTCATAGTATATGTTGCCTTGTGATTTAGTAAAAATTTTCGCGATTATATCATAGTTTTGCTAAAGAGTGTTTTTCAAATAGTTATTTTATAGAGTCAAAGACTATAAGATATTGTCCAGCTAGATCAATGTTTTGAGGTTCATTTGGTGGTGATGCATATTTGTGACTCCATTGGTTTTGGTTGATATTTGGCTTGTGTAATACAAAGTTGTTATCCAAAAAGCGATTGAGCTCATCATCCATGCGGATACATCCGTGGGAGTTAGGTCTCCCCATGCTTTGTCGTGATTCGTGAGAGTGCATAGCAAATTTGAGTCTATCTTTTATGATTTGCCATTTGGCTGGGTCATATATTTTATTTTTTTGTGTATCAAAGACACCGTAGCGTATAGTAAGATGCTCTCCAAAATAAAATATAAAACGATCTTTTTTCCCATACCCTAAAATTTTGTCATCATCTTTGTGTGCTTTTCCATCAGATCTCCACCCTTTGTGAGCTTTAAAAACTCCTGCTGGGGTTTTTAAGTAGTGATCATCTCCTCTTTGTATCTCTATCTCTCTTTCCATATTTCCTGAAGAGATATAGTCTTGCCCTATAAAATGAAACTCTTTCGATAGATCATCCCAAAGGAGTAAAATAAGCTTTTGAGACTCAAGATCAACCACACTTAAAAATTGTGAGTTTTCCAAGTGTAGCTCTTGTGTATTTAGTTTTGTTTTTAACTTTTCAAAGTAGTTTTGATCAATTGTACTAAGAGCTAGTTTTCTCTCAAGAAGAGTTAGTAGCTGAGTATCATTTTGTACTGTGTCCCATTGTTGGAGTGCTTGAATTGTGTTTTTTGCACATTGGTTATCATCTACACATCGGGTGTACAAGTAGTTATCAAATCTATCTTTATAGGCACTTAAGACCAAAACATCTCGTACAAACTGCTCTTGCAATCTATCAACAACATTTTGAGCCAATGAAAAATAAAACAAAGCACTCCAAAGGGTAAAAATCTTCAATAAAACCATAAATCTATTTTATACAATTTAAACTAAAGATATGGTATTATCGCGATTATTTTCGCAAAAAGAGAGATAGATGAAAGAATATAGGTTATTAATAGAGACAAGTGATACAAAAGGTTTAGTATATAATATTTCAAAAATTTTATTTGAACACAACTTAAATATTATTAGCAATGCAGAGTTCGTAGACAACGAAACCGATGAATTTTTTATGCGTACGGTTATCACGGGGGAGTTTGAAGAGGCTATTTTAAAAAAAGATTTAGAAAAAGTTTTACCAATCAACTCTAAGATAAAAATATCTGACAATACTAAAAAAGATATAGTGATACTTGCAACTAAAGAGATGCACTGTTTGGGTGATCTTTTGATAAAACATGAAGCAGGGGAACTTGAAGCCAATATCACAGCAGTGATCTCAAACCATGAGAGCTTAAAAGGATTAGTAGAGAAGTTTGAAATTCCATTTGAGTATATTAGTCACGAAAATCTACCAAGAGAAGAGCATGAACAAAAAGTGATACAAGCTATAAAAAAATATAGCTTTGAGTATATCGTACTTGCAAAATATATGCGTATCCTTACAGCTGGGTTTGTCCAAACTTTTCCTATGCAAATTCTTAATATTCATCACTCGTTTTTACCAGCTTTTATTGGAGCAAATCCTTACAAACAAGCCCACCAAAGAGGGGTGAAAATCATAGGGGCTACAAGTCATTGGGTGACAAATGATCTTGATGAGGGTCCTATTATCGCTCAAGATATCACAAGGGTAGATCACAACTATTCATGGGAAGATATGAGAGATGCAGGGCGAAATGTAGAAAAAGTGGTCCTTTCCAATGCCCTTGATCTAGTGCTAAAAGATAGAGTATTTGTCCATGGAAATAAAACGGTGATCTTATAATGTTCAATATCGTACTGCTAGAGCCAAGGATCCCTGGAAATGTTGGAACCATAGGAAGACTAGCTTTTGGGACAAACTCTATTTTACACCTTATCAAGCCGTATGGATTTGGGGAAATTAGTGAGAAACAAGTACGGCGAGCGGGGCTTGATTATTGGTTTGATCTTGAGGTGTATGAGTATGAAAATATTGAGCAGTTTTGGGAGAAAAATCCACAGACCAATAGACACTTTTTTGCTACAACAAAAACAAAAAAACTCTACTTTGAACAGCAGTTTGAAAAAGGGGACTATCTCTATTTTGGAAGAGAAGATGCAGGACTTCCTGGGGAATTACTTGAGAATAACAAAGAACAAGCTATCAATATCCCTATGAAAAATGATGCAAGAAGTCTCAATCTTGCCAATAGTGTTTCTATCATAGTGTATGAAGCGATACGGCAAAATTTTGAGCTGTTTGATGCTATATAAGGGGCTTAGATGACCGATATACTTCTTTTAGAAGATGATGAACTTTTTGCTTTTACCCTTGTTGATTTTTTAGAAGATATTGGGGAGTTTCATATTGAGCATATTAGTGATGGAAAAGAGTTTTTTGAAAAGGTGTATAACAATAGATACGATATCTATTTACTTGATGTAAATGTTCCAAATATCAATGGGCTAGAGGTACTAAAAGAGGTTCGATCCTGTGGAGATGAGACCCCTGCTATCTATCTTACTTCATTCAAAGATAAAGAAACTTTAACACAAGGGTTTACCAATGGTGCAGATGACTTTTTGACCAAGCCTTTTGATATGGATGAGCTTGTTTTGCGGATCAATTCTATTGTAAAAAGGATCAAAAAACACACCTGTGCTACTATTGACAATGTATCTATAGATTTTGAAATCAAATCGATCACAAAAGACACACAAGATCTCAAAGTGGGACTTAAAGTGATAGACCTCATAGAGCTTTTTTATCAACATAACCATTCTGTGGTGACCAAAGAGATGATTATCAATAAGCTTTGGAGCAATATCTCATTACTGCGTTCAATAATCGCGCTTCCAATGCCGCGTCTTCTTGCATCTCATCAAAATACATGGTTTGGATAAGACGAAGCTCTTTGAATTTGTAATGTCTTCTCTATCATTTTTGTATTCTGTGTTCTAGCAGAATATTATATTATCTGTGTCTATTGTTATAACCGTTTTGTTTATGGAAACAAACGGTTATACTGTAAGGTTTTTGAGATGTATAATATTGTTTTGCTAGAACCTAGAATGCCAGAAATGTTGGAACCATAGGAAGACTTGCCTATGTTACAAATTCAAAACTTCATCTTATCAAACCGTATGGTTTGGTGAGATTACCCAAAAAGAGGTACGGCGTGCTGGGCTTGATTATTGGGAGCATTTAGAGATTTTTGAGTATGAAGATATTGAAGAGTTTTGGGAAAAAAAATCCCTTTGACAGATCGACACTTTTTGCTACAACAAAAACAGATAAACCTCTATTTGATGCACAATATGAAATAGGGACTATTTTTATTTTGGTCGAGAAGATGCAGGACTTCCTAAAGAACTATTAGAGAATAATAAAGAAACTTGTATTAATATTCCTATGAAAAATGATGCAAGAAGTATCAATATTGCAACAGTGTTTCAATAGTTGTCTATGATGCAATTAGACAAAACTATGATGCATTTTCAAACTATAAGGCTGTAAATGATTAATATACTACTACTAGAGGATGATGAACTTTTAGTCTTTTCATTGATTGATTATTTAGGAGGAGTTTGGAGAGTTTCATGTAACCCATGCAAATAGATCTGAAAAACTTCTAGAACTTACTTATGAAAATAGATATGATCTCTATTTGCTTGATATAAATCTTCCTGATATTAGTGGATTGGATCTCTTAAAAGAGTTGGTGTTGTAGTAGTGATGAAACCCCTACAATATTTTTAACCTCTTACAAAGATAAAAAGACTTTAAAAGATGTTTTTATGGTGCGGATGATTTCTTGACCAAACCTTTGATATGGATGAATTGATACTTAGAATTAATTCGTTGATCAAAAGATTTAAAAAACAAACGGTGGTTGCTTTGGGAGATGTTGAGTTCAACTTTTGATAACAAAACGGTCAAAAAGTCAGGAAAAACAGTAAAGCTAAGTATGAAAGCACTTGATTTGTTTGAACTGTTTATCAAAATAACCATGCAATTGTCTCAAAAGAGATGATAATCCATAAACTTTGGAATATCAATGAGGAGTATAGTGGAGGGTTCTATACGGGTATATGTGAACAATATAAAAAAACTCTTTTGATAATGAGGAACTCTTTAAAATATCAAATTTGAAAAATATTGATATAAAACTAATATTAACAGCGGGATTTTTTATATCCAATATTATTGTAGTTATGATTACTCGTTCTTTTGACATTGGTTTTAAACAATTTTTTGACATCAGAGTTTGGGTTTAATCAAGATATTTTTTCCTATCACTTTTGTGTTGTTGGTTTTTGCTGGAATTTTACTATTTTTGGAGTCACTCGTTGTTTCAACCACTTTTCAAAAGTAACAAAGAGATACAAAACCTTATCAAAGAGACACTTCATGAGATAAACACCCCGCAGCAACTATCAAAATGAATACAAAAATGCTTCAAAAAAAAGAACCAATAGTAAAACAAAGAGAGACTAGAAAGGATAGAACACTCTTTGTGATAATCTTTGGAACTTTATAAACAGATGGAATACTCTTTGAAAGAAAATCGATAGCATCACGGTAGAACAGTTTGATATAGATGAAGTGATTTCAAAATCGATAAATAAGTTTCAGATATTAAAAAGATATTACTATAGAGTATCAATCGAACTCTTTTTTTTTTGTTCAAACCGATAAAAAATGGTTTTGAAAGATGATAGACAACCTTATCTCTAATGGGATAAAATACAATAAAGAGGATGGGAAAATCACACTCATTTTAGACAATGAGGTATTGAAAATTATCGATACAGGGATAGGGATAGATACTAAAATCTTTTCATATCTGATAAATACTACCAAGAAAATAGAATGTCTAAGTAGTGGGATAGGCTTAGGACTTAATATCGTCAAAGGGTTTTGTGATAGCCATAAAATAGATTTAAAAATCGATTCAAAAAAGATATAGGGACAACGATTAGTCTGGATTTAAAAGGGATAAAGGGCAGTCAAAAACAAATAGATTATTAAGAGAAAAGTTTCAATATAAATTATGAAATAGTTAACAACAGAAAGAGGAAGTGGTGGTTTTCCTCCATGGTTGGGGAGCAACAAAGATTATGAAGCAAGCTTTTTGAAAATACACTCAAAACTCTAAACATATCTATCTGGATATGCTACATTTGGGAAAAGTGATAACTCTTATGTGCTGGACAACCATTGATTAGTGAATATAGTCAAAATATTTTAGATAAACTCACATTGATCCAAACGATATCGCAATAGCTGGTCACTTTGGGGGAAAGTGGCTACTTTTTTAGCACCGAAATTTTTGGTTCTTTTAAGTTCTGCAGGATTTTAGAACAAAAAAGTTTCAAAACTCTCCTTAAGATTAAACTTGCAAAACTATTCAATAAGATTGGTTTGGGAAATATAACAAAGATTTTTAGAAGTAAAGATGTTGAAAATATGTATAAAGAGATATGAAACTTTTTAAAATGTGGTCAATGAGGATTTTAGTGAGATATTTCCAAAACTACCCTAAAGAGACACTTATTTTTTGGGGAGAAAAAGATATCATACCTCTTTGAAATCTGAAAACAAATCCACTCCCTTA
Source organism: Campylobacterales bacterium (assembly GCA_018399655.1). GTDB lineage: Bacteria > Campylobacterota > Campylobacteria > Campylobacterales > Arcobacteraceae > JAIOSF01. The sequence goes on along the minus strand of JAGYNS010000034.1, from coordinate 6,850 downwards.
TAAAAAGAGTGAGTTTAAAGCTTATGATGCAGACCATTATTTCTTTTAAAATTTAGTGATGATATTTGTAGTAGAATAGAAAATAAAATAGATAAAGGATAAATTATGGAATATTTTTGAAATTTTTACCCATATAGTAGGTGGATGAGTTTGGGTTGGTACCTCATAACCAATCTTCAATGGTATAACTATAAATTAGAAAGAGTGGTATTAAAGCACCAAGCAAACAGCAGTGGCATATTGTCTATTTTGCTACCCCATTTTTTGCTTTTTTATCTTTTGCCATTTCTCTATTTTGCTGTGTATTTATCTTTGTATTTGACTAGCTTTTTTTTTTCTGGAATAGAAATCTTGATAAACCTTTGATTCTCACCAGTAGGGCGAAAATATTTGGTTTTATTGATGTTTATAACTTTTGCTATAGATGCTTTGATTGTTGCGAGTTCTTATAATCATTTTGGGTTAGCACTCCCTTTGATTTTTGATATATATAATCACAACAGTTTTAGAAAAGATATTTTTATTAGTTTTAAACACAAAGCAAAAACAACGATTGAATACCATTAAGGGGTTACAAACTGTTGCTATTACTGCATCGTATGGAAAACTCCCCATCAAAACTACTTGGTGTCAAGTGTTGAGCAAAAAGTATATCGTCTATATGACCCCACGCAGTGTCAATACTATTGGGGGATTGTAAAAGATGTGAATGATGATTTACCTTGGATACCCAAGTGTATATTGTAGAAGCAGGGGCAAGACAAAGCGGAGATATAGGAGGAGATAGTAAATTTTCTTGAACCACAATATGCTATTATAGGAGTGTTGGGGAGCAACATATTGAGTATTTTAAAACATTGATAATATTATCCATACCAAAATGGAGATACTCAATCTTCCAAAATTGGTTCATGGGTTTGTTCATGATAGTGTCCCTATTTTACAATATGATACTACTCAGCATCCCTCTGATTTGAATATTACGAGAAGTGATTTAAACGGTATTTGGTTTGATATAAATTCGATGGAAACACAGAACACTTTTCATGCCCCAGTGCTAGGAAGTTTCAATGCGATTAACCTCACTCTGTTATATTGATGGCAAAGAAAGTTGGGGATGAGTGTAGATGATATTAAAATAGCACTACAATTTAGAACCAGTTGCCCATAGACTCCATTTGAGTCGTGCAAATGGGAAGCTTATTTTGGATGATAGTTACAATGGAAACCCAGAGGGGATGCTTGAAGCGTGCGAGATCAGCTTCCTCTTATGAGGGGAGAAAAGTGATAGTAACTCCCATTAGTTGAGTCAAATATGAATCAAATGTTCAATTAGCTCATAAAATTGAAGAGATATTTGATGGGCGATTATCACAGGAGTTTAAATGCCAAACTTTTTGATAAAGTGATCAAACATACTAAACCAATTTTTCTAGAAGATAAATCAAAAATGCAAGAGGTATTAGTCAAAGAGACTCTAGCTAGGGGATTTGATCCTTTTGGCAAACGATGCCCCAAATTTTATTTAGACTTTTTATTGATAGTTGAATGGTAACTAAGTAACTCAAATAGAGTCACTATTTGGCATCTTTTTGGTTCCATCAATCTCATCAGGAGTTTTGGCATAGTTACGAAGCGAATCCCAACTACTTTCAATATCTTTGAGATGCTCCCATGCCCCCTCGGTAATCCTCACCTAGTTCACTTAGTTTTGATTTCACAATACTATAGTTGCTTTTTGAGAGATTCAATCTCTTTGCATAACTGATTTTCATATCGGCACTAGCAGTTTTTGCGCTTTCGCTTTTAACCTCTAGGTTAGCTTTCACTAAATCTAATTTAGCTTTCTCTATTTTTTGTTTGTAGCGCTTCTTTTGTATTCATTTTGTTTCCTTTGTTTTGAGAGTTAAGTTGTTTTTCTAAAGAGCCTTAAATCTACTTCTACTCCAATATGTTTTAATTCTCTAAGATAATGAAAACATATTAATTAAAATGATTGGATTTTGATAGTTAATTTTACGGGAATGTTTTTAAATAAATTCACGATTTTATATCTTAAGTGATAACTTGATATACTCCTAAAAATATTATTGAGGAAAATGAAATGATAAACATATAGTTTTTTTAAAGCTTTCGCCTTGATGGGTTAAAACACAAAGATGAAATGATAGTAAAATTAAATAGTTTAAAAGAGGAATATTAGTTTCATACGAGCTGAAGTAGGGATTAATTTTGCACAAGAGGATAGAGACGTATGATTTGGCATTAACAGTTATTGTTGATGATAAAGAAGCTTTAGAAGAGTATGCAACATATCCTAAACATTTACCTGTAATTGAGTTTATAAAATCACTAGGAACTTTTCTAAAGTGGTTGATTATGAGCTTCCTAAAAGTAGTGATGGGGATTTTGGAAATGCAACGGTTACAAAAAAGCAAATATCTATTTTGATGGGCAATTGTAAATTCAAGGAAACATTATAAATTACCACAAAAACAAGATATAGATTCAAAGTTTGATCTAAGTTATAAAAATCTTACCATTGGTATAGAAGCTGTAGGGAAATTAAATGATCCAAAAATGAAGGTCAATTTTAATAAAGCAGCAAAACAAAAAGCGAAAGATGAGATACAAAAAGCTATAGAGAAAAAACTCAAAGATGACTCAGGTGAAAAGATCAAAGGGATCTTAAACAATTTTTTTAATTAAAGGATAGAACTATTTGGCAAAGAAGGTAAAAACAAAGCAAAAACAATTTTTAAATAAAAAAGCGTACCATGACTATATAGTTGAGGAGGCTATTGAGGTTGGTATTGAGCTTCTTGGAAGTGAAGTAAAAGCGATACGAGAAGGGAGAATCAATCTAAAAGATAGTTTTGTACGAATAGTAAAAGGGGAGGTGTTTATATTCAATATGCATATCTCCCACTTAAGCACAACACACACAACCTATAAGCAAAGTGAAACCAGAGAGCGAAAGCTTTTATTGCACAAAAAGCAGATAAATAAACTCTATGAGAAAGTTACCAAAGATGGATATACCATAGTTGCTACGAAGCTGTATTTCAATGACAAAAACTTTGTCAAGCTTAATATCGCCCCAGCAAAAGGGAAAAAGCTCCATGATAAAAGGGAAGCACTCAAACAAAAAGATATGAAAAAACAGACACAAAGAATACTCAAAGAGTGGAATAGGTAGGGATAAAGTGATGGAAAAACTAAACTTTGGAATCGTTGGACTAGGTCTCATGGGAGGCTCGTTTGCGAAAGCTTTAAAAAAATATGATTTAGCCAAAAGTGTTGTAGGGTATGACCATAATGAAAAACATCAAGAGCAAGCGTTGGAGCTAGGGCTTGTAGAAAAAATTGTCACACTCCAAGAGTTGAAGCAATGTGATATGATCATTTTAAGTATCCCAGTGGATGCGATAATTGCATTTTTACCACAACTTGAAACAGTGACACAAAATACAACTATTATAGATTTTGGAAGTACAAAAAAATTGATCGTGGATAATATCCCTGCAAAAATACGACCAAACTATATCCCAGCACACCCTATGACAGGAACAGAAAAATTTGGACCAAAAGCTGCTGTAAATGGGCTTTATGAGGGGAAAACGATCGTTTTATGTGATATAGACAATTGTGATGAACTACACAAAAAAAGGACCATTGATATATTTAATGCCATTGCGATGCGAATTGTTTTTATGGATTCTGCTACACATGATATCCATGCATGTTATATGTCTCATCTTCCCCACGCGATCTCTTTTACGCTTGCAAACACTGTAATGTCCCATGAAGACCCACCAAATATCATCTCCCTTGCTGCGGGTGGATTTAAAGATATGAGTCGAATTGCAAAATCAAGCCCAAATATGTGGACCGATATATTTCGACAAAATAGAGAAAACCTGCTTGATTCTATAGTGGTGTATGAAAAACATATGGCACAGATGAAGCAGATGCTTGAAGATGAAGATTATGAAGCGATTAAATTATGGATGGAAAAAGCCAACACCTTGCACGATATTTTATAGGGAAACTATAAGATATGCAAAGAGGGGTTGTACTGCTTGAGGTTCTTGTTAGTTTGCTCCTTTTTTCATTTTTGGCGTTAGGGTCTGTAAAGCTTATCTACTCCTTTACCCAAACAACCCAGCAAAATACACAAACACTTACCACCTTGCTTGTTTTGGAATCAACCCAACTTTTTATACGCAACAATCAAAATACCCATAAGCTCCTTTTTCAAAACAATGCCCTGTATTATGAAACAGAGCTATTGCTAGACAATGTTTCAAAGTATGAGATAACAAAACTAGGTACCATAACCACTATTGATATCTGCATCGATCAAGATAAGGTATGTCAACAATGGAAGATAAAAGATACTCTATGAGAAAGAGAGCTTTTTCCCTTCTATTTACTATTTTTCTAGTGGTGCTTATTGGTCTATTGTCCCATAGAGTAGTGGAAAATAAAATATTTTCATCCAACTTAAATAGTTTAAAATATCTCCACTTACAAGCCAATATCCATATGGATTTTGTAAAAGAGTATATAAAAAACCATCAGGTGGCACAAATCAATGATTTATCCCTTAGTGACAGTCGATTTACTTTCACTTTGGATCATGAGCAAAATAGCGATGGGGATGATGTTTTTTATGTGGTGATCGAAACCGTTGATCAAACCCCTATAACATTAAGTGAGATAATAATAAAATAGCATAAAAAAAATGGAGGTGGGGAAAAATGGAGAGATTATATGCACCATGGCGAACAGAATATATAAGCCAAGGGGATAAAAAAATAAAAGGGTGTGTATTTTGTCATATTGTAATAAACAGTGACGATAAAGAGCTAGGGGTACTACACAGAGATGAAGATTTTTTTATAGTGATGAACAAATACCCATATACCCCTGGGCATTTTATGATTATCCCAAACCATCATACCCCAAACTTAGAAGATCTCGATCCACAAGTATTTGCCAAGATCTCAAACTATGCCCAAAAAGGGGTTAAGATGCTCAAAGAGGTACTTAATGCAAAAGGGGTCAATATAGGGATGAACTTAGGAAGTGCAGGGGGTGCAGGGATAGCAGAGCATATCCATCTTCATTTGGTTCCAAGATGGAGTGGAGATACAAATTTCATCACCACTATAGGAGATACAAGAATTTTTAGCACCGATTTTGATAAAATCTATACCAAACTAAAGCAACACAGTGATCATTACTTTAGATAACCATACCTTTACTCTAAGCCACCATACAAGCAAACGAATCAAAAGGGTAAGTGTAGTGCTCCAAAGCAAAGATCATATTGTGGTAAAAACTCCACTAAAGTTCAAAGCCCATCTTATAAAAGAGGTGGTATATGGCTACAAAGAGTGGATACTTAAAACAATTCAAAAAGTTCCACGAAAAGAGAAGTTTGATATAGATGATACTATGTTGATCCCCTACTTAGGAGAAAAATTACCAGCAGTTTTAGTAGAAGATAATTCGATACAAAAAGTAAAAATCAAACTCTTAGATCACTCTTTTAAAGTTCTTTATAATAAAGATTGTAAGACTCATGAAGATATTATGGAGGGGTTAAAAATCTTTTACAAATACCAAGCCTATAAGATCATCGATCCATTGTTTGATATTTGGTGTCATCAAACAAAACTCTATCCCCAAAAAATCTCATACCGATACAATAAAACACGATGGGGAAGCTGTAGCCATCAAAACAATATCAGTATTAATTATAAGTTGATTCAGTTTGATCAAAAAGCTATTGAGTATGTTGTTTTACATGAGCTGTGTCATATCAAGGAGAAAAATCACTCTAAAAGGTTTTGGGATCTATTGAGTCATTTTATGCCAGATTATAAGCTTCAAGAGAGAAAACTACGATTTGGAGTCCTTTAACTCTTCGAGATTTTCCAAAGTGGGAAGCATATGGATCTGCTTTTCAACCTCATTTTGAAAATTGACAAACTCTTGAGTTCTACGAAGGTAAGCTAACAAAAGGTCTTTTGTGGTTAAAGGATCTTCTACACTTAAAAATTTTTTGATACTTAGTTCAAGTTGATCATCACTATCTTCCCCTAAGTTGATAGAGTACGCTTCATTGTTGATATGAAAAGTGATATCTTTGCTCAACTTAGAGCTCCTTTTTTTTCAAACGAGAATTGATAGTCAAAATAAGATCTTGCGTTTTTCTTGTAAGGATACTATTTTTCTCTTCCAAATGATCTATTTTTGCTTTTAATTGCTTATTCTCTTCATATAAAGAGTAAAAGTCTTTTGTAGTTTGATCAAGTCTTGTTTTTAAAGTATCTATCATATTCATACCCTTATTCTACCAAAACTATTGTTATAGTTTCCTATTAAAATCGTAGCTATCCATAAAGCGAAAAGCGATAAGATTTTCAAGGATTGCAAAAAGGATGATAAAATTGATAAAAGAGCTTCCCCCATAGCTAAAAAGAGGAAGCGGAAGCCCCACAACAGGGGCAAAACCAATCACCATCAAAAGATTCACACTCATATTAAAAAATATAAGCAAGGCCAGCCCACTGGCAAAAACACTGATCATATAATCTTTTTTAAAATGCAAATAGAGTAAAAGAAGATGAACAATTAATAAAAGGTATAAAATAATAAGTCCAACAGAACCTAAAAAACCATATCGTTCTACAAAAGAAGCAAATATAAAATCACTGGTCGCAATGGGTAGAAATTTTAGTTGAGTTTGTGTAGCTTCCTCTTTATCTTTTCCTACAAGACCCCCTGAACCAATCGCTATAAGAGATTGTTTTACATGGTAGCTAGGCTCCTCAGATAT
>JAGYNS010000339.1 GCA_018399655.1 Campylobacterales bacterium | reverse complement strand
TCTATAATAAATTGAAAAAAGGTTTGAAATGTTTGCAGTTTACAATAAAGGAAGTGTACAGTTTCGAAGTTCTGCTGACAATCTTTATACCCTTGATAAAGTTGATGAGTTAGCAGGATCACGCCTCAAACCTGATGATGATCTTTATGTTTACTTTGATGATTATTTAAAGAAAAGTAAATCTCAAGTAAAAGATGCTCATACCTCAAAAGCACTCAATAGCTATAAAAAAATAGCAAAAATGGATAATAAAGAGGTGGTGTATCATGTTGAAGATATCATGAGCAAAAACCCTTTTAGTATCAGTGAAGATGCAACTATCAAAGAGGGGTATGAGCTTTTAAGAGAGAAAAAAGTATCACAAATACCCATTGTAACTGCATCAAATCAAATTGTAGGTATGGTCAATAAAAAAATTATCCTAAACAATATTATGGATGATTATGACAATGGAAAATATTTTTTAAAACAAAAGTTTAGAGATGTCGAGTTGCCAGATTTTATTGCTACTGATCCAATATCCGATATAAGAAGAGTAGCAAAAGTGATGCTCAAACACCGTATAGATGCATTGCCAGTAGTTAATACCAATGATCTATTAGTAGGAATAGTATCGAAAACAGATATCATTAAAGCATTTTCCCATATACCTGATCTTCAGTTGTGGGCATAAATATTACAAGGAAAAAAATGACAAAAAATAGTAATCAAATACTGAAAAATACAAATGCCAAGCTTTTAGACCAGTTTAACGCTTCGGTGATGTTTGATAAAGAGTTGTATGCTCAAGATATCAAAGGGAGCATCGCTCACTCAAAGATGTTAGCTCTTCAAGGGATTATTTCACTAGAGGATCAAGAAAAAATAGAAAAAGGACTTCTTCGAATAAAAGATGAGATCGAATCAGGACAGTTTGAATGGAAAATAGAGCATGAAGATGTCCATATGGCGATTGAAAGTAAATTAACAGAATATATTGGAGATGCAGGTGGGAGACTGCACACCGCAAGAAGTCGAAATGATCAAGTAGCCACAGATTTTACCCTTTATGTAAAAGAGAAATCTATCAGCCTAAAAGAGCAACTCAAAAAGCTTGTGGGTACTTTTGTAAATATTGCCTCACAACATACGGATACTTTAATTCCTGGAATGACTCATTTGCAACACGCTCAGCCTATCAATTTTGGATATCATATGTTAGCGTATGCCAATATGTTTAAAAGAGATTATGAGCGATTTGAAGATGCTATTAAAAGAAATGACTATTCCCCTTTAGGAAGTGCAGCACTTGCAGGTACTCCACACAAAATAGATCGATTTAAGACCAGTGAACTTTTAGGCTTTAAAGAGCCTACAGCGTGTGCTCTTGATACGAGTAGCAATCGTGACTTTGCTTTGGATATTTTGTATAATATCTCTGCAACGATGATGCATATAAGCCGTATAAGTGAAGAGTTGATTTTATGGTCTAGCTATGAGTTTGGTTTTGTGCGTATGAGTGATGAGTATGCGACCACAAGTTCGATTATGCCACAAA
>JAGYNS010000338.1 GCA_018399655.1 Campylobacterales bacterium | reverse complement strand
ACTTTTTGGGTCAATCAAAAGCATTACACTACTATTTATACCAAATAGTTTATTTATAGAGATAGTATCAGAACCATAAAGAGTAGAAAAAAGTAAAAAACTTAAGAAAACTCTTTGCAAAACTATCATCTTAAGCTACTGCCTTTTAAGACAACAGCTTAAATACATTGATTGGAGATGCATTCGACTGGGCTACTGCTAAACTTCCAAGTTGAGATAAAACGGATTGTTTATTAAAATTTGCACTCTCGATAGAAAAGTCGGTATCATTTTTTACGATTGGATTGTTGTTTCCATTGATCTGCTCTTGCACATTGGTAAGTGGAGTAGCTACCTCTTGCAATCTTTGTTCAAGATTTTCCAAATCTACTTCATAGCTATTGACCCTAGTTGTAGCATTGTTTAGCTGCTCAACTGCTTCTAAAGCTGCATCTGGATTTGAGATATCAAGATCATTAAGTCCTAGTGAATCTGTATCAACTTCACGCATTGTAAAATCAACTGGTCGTGAACTCGCTACATCGAAACTGATCTCATCATCTGAGCTATATGATGGGTTTTGTGGTATAGTTTCCAACAACTCTTGAAACTGCTTCGTAAGCTCTTCCCGCTCTTCATTACCAATCTCATCACTTGAAGCTCTTTGTGCTAATTGTTTCATCTGCTCCATAGTGTCATTTGTATTTTGGAGATCATTTCTTGCACTTTGAGCAAACTCTATCCCTCTATTTGCTTCATCAAGTCCAAATCGAAGCTCACTTATTTGAGAAGAGAACACCGTCTCAACTGAGAGCTTATCATTGAGATTAAGATCAAGATTTTCAAGAGACTGAGGAGCAACCCCTTGTAAAAGATTACTACTAGGAGGCTCAATAGTAGCTAACTGATTGTACATCAACAACGCTTGATTATTTGTATCTATCCCTATCCCCATAATAGATCCTTTCTCTACTTATCTTTATTTTTTCTTAATTATATCCTATTTTTTCTTATTTGTCTAGGAATTTGACCCTTCAGACTGCTCAAATTCTACAATTTGTTTATCTTCTTTGAGCATATGTTGTATAATATGCTCATCAATAAACAGTGCAAGCTTCTTTTCAAACAATTTTTGATCTGTTTCATTGATGCTTAAAAGCAGTTCATTGCACTCTTGTACTATTTGGTTATGGATATCTTTGTGCTCTTGATAGTTTGGATAAGAGATATGTCGCATATGACTCTCTTCCGATTTAAAATGTTTTTTCATAAAATCATACAGATGATGCAAAACAGTTTTTATTTTTGCTTCTCTTTTTTTATCATCTGTTTCACTAAAAGCCTCATCAAGTATCTCAAACATTTTTTTATGTTCTAGATCGATTTGATAGTTGCCTGTTTCGTACTCTTTTTTCCATTTTCCTGTTTTACGAATATTACTCAAGGAATTGACCCATAGCCCTATTTGCATATCTTCATCTACAATATGATGGATAAAATACTTTTCTATAAACTCATACAATCCAACCTCTATATCGTCTATATCAAGATCGTTTAAAGATTGGA
>JAGYNS010000337.1 GCA_018399655.1 Campylobacterales bacterium | reverse complement strand
AAAAAATCCATAAAAATTGGATTTACTCTTGACAAATCCATTTTTTTATGTCATAATTCCTAAAATAAACAAAAAAAAGGAAAAAAAATGGAAAATTATAAATACTACATTATTACAAATAATGTAATTGAGCAAGATGATATTTCTTGTACTTTTCATGGGAGTTGGAGTTCTTTGTGGATTGACACCGATCTTACAAATAAAGAGGAAGCAATAGCTCTATTTGAAAGAGCTGTTTCGGAAGACTATAGGGAAACTCTAAAATCATACAATAAAGATAGTATTACTATCGAAATTTTAGAGTGTATCTGCCCAACAGATGAAGACGATGAGCTAGTTTTTGAAGAGCAAGATTCTATTTTGCTTGATTCAAAAACAATATATTTGCTAGAAAGCGATTCAAATAGATTTAAAGAGGTAGTATAATGCTATCTCTTCAAAAAAAACAGTTAATCGGCACTTTTGCCGATGGATCTTTAGTTTATGATTATGGTTCAAAGTTTTTTGCTATAACAGATAGTGGGGAACTGGTAGAAAAAATAATAAATATAAAAGGGGAAAATCCTTTTGCTATTATGGATATAGTTTGTTGTGATAGATATGAGTATCTTGAAGATGTATTATATACACATAGAGATGATTATACGGTATCTGCTGTTCTCGATATGGATAATATCTACATAAAAGGGCATAAGATAGACTTTGAACTTGATACTATTGATGATATTAAGTATTTATACTATTCAACTATTGATTATTTTGATTATCTTGATTGTGATCCGAATAATGAAGAATACAAAACTATTTTAAAAGTTTGCAAAGTATTTTTTAACGATGAAAATATAGATGATCTATCTGTACTTGATGAAGACTATAGATACTATAGCTTTGTTATTATCAATAATGAAGTATCTGTTTTTGTCTCTGATGAAGAAGAAGAGATGTTAAATTCTTTTTCATTAAATGATGATGAAATAGACTTTGAAAGCAGAGAACTAGCAGAGTATGCACTTAAAGCTGTTGAGAGATTAGAATTTGATGCAGTTTCTTTATTAAATTTTGATGAGATAGAACAAAGAGAGATACTATCAATAATCAAAATAATCAATAGCTTCAAGCTAGAAGACTTGAAGCTCAAAGATATTGCAACAGTTTTAAAGATGAACTACAAATCACTATCAGCTTCTAAAGACAAAGAGAAATATCTCAAGCTCTACAAACAAGAGCTTATATCAAAATTATTAGAAGAGTAGCAATTTAGCTACTCTTTGCCACTTTTCTACAAATAACCTCAAAATATCATATCTTTAAGTAAAGGTTAAGTTCCTAGAAGCCCTACAAGAGATTTAAAATAACTTGCCTTACCCAACTATCAACCAAAACAAGGAACAATCTCCACATCATCACACTATCCAAATTCGCCACCATTTGGAAAAATTTCAACACCCAAAATCCACCGCCACCATCACCCACCAAAAAATCGCCGCCATTTGGATTTTTTTTTAGGTTTTTAGGACTATTTTCACTTTTCGTAGTATTTGAATA
>JAGYNS010000336.1 GCA_018399655.1 Campylobacterales bacterium | reverse complement strand
ACCCTGATATGCCAAAAGAAGCATTCAAATCACTATGGGATACGGTACAAAAAGGGGAAATTTGGACAGGATATGTAAAAAATGCAATAAAAGGTGGTGGATACTATTGGGTATATGCAACCGTATATCCTTTTGAGTCTTCTGATGGATCAAAAGGATATCTCTCTTGTCGAAGAAAACCATCAAGGCGCGAGATAGAAAAATATGAAGCCATTTACAAGGAGATGGTTAAGTGAAAAAAAATAATACCCAAATATTAGAACTTTTAATCAATAGAACTGTTCAATATATAAAAGAGGATCTTTTAGTAGATATCTCACACACACCAATAAGTATAAAAGAGGTCAACCAGATTGAATATAATGATATATCCACTTTTATATCACTCAGTGGAGATCTATCTGGAACAATTGGTTTAAGCGTATCAAACCATTTAGCAAAAATATTTATTCAAAACTCTGTTTTTGGAGATATAGATGAAATGGCTTCAGAAGAGCTTGCCAGTGAAAATGTAGCAGAAATGCTTAATATTACACTTGGAAATATCATCAAAGACTTAGATATAGTCAAGCAAGGAGGAAAAGTCGATATCTCAACCCCTTATACACTTCATAACAGTGTTACCATAAGCAAAAAGAAAAATGGCAAAATGTATCTTAATCAAACAAAATGCTTGGACGAGATGATCATTACAAGTTACTTTATATAATAAAAAAGGAAAAAAATGGCAAAAGTATTAGTTGCAGATGATTCAAAAGTTATGAGAATCAATATACGCAATATGTTGAAAAAATTAGGTCACGAGGTTGTTGCAGAAGCGGATAGTGGATTTAGTGCTATAGAGATGTATAAAGTTCATCAACCAGATTTTGTCACTATGGATATCACTATGCCACCTATTAATGAGATTAAAGATGGTATTGAAGCTATTGGCATCATAAAAAAAGAATTTCCCAGTGCAAAAGTAATTATCGTAACTTCACATGGAGACAAAGAAAAAATCATTAGAGCTATTAAAAGTGGTGCATCAAACTATCTTTTAAAGCCAATTGGAATTGATAAGCTTAAAGAAGTGATAGGGAAAATAGGAGTACAATAGATGGACTTAATAGATCAAAATAGTGATGAGATGATACCTCAAGACCCAGAAAATACACAACAACTAGCGGTTTTTCATACAGGAAATGACTCTGTTTATGCGATAAATATCTCTAAAGTAAAAGCATTTATCATAACTGAAGAAACAACTATTAGTGATACCCCTTCTGATAATGATATTATTACTGGAATAGCTACAATTAGAGGGGAAGCTGTCACACTACTTAATCTTGATATATGGCTTGGAAACACTCCATTACCTTTGAATGAGTATAAACTTATTATCTTTTGTGAATTCAATAATAAAGAGCTTGGGATATTGATAAAAGATATGGTAAATATTGTTGAAAAAAATAGCAATGAACTCAACTATGCAGAAAACCAAAACTCAAAAATTATCTACTCTACTTATGTTAAAGTTAAAGAGGAAAAGAAGCTTTGTAGTATATTCAATACA
>JAGYNS010000335.1 GCA_018399655.1 Campylobacterales bacterium | reverse complement strand
TATTTGCATCATTTATAGTTTATTTACTCAAAACTTTAAATTCAACTCTTCTAGATCTTGTATTATCGATTTCACTAGAAGCTGTATATAATAGCTTTGAAAATGACATCCCGTTTGCTCTTAAGTTTTTTTGCAACCACTTTTTATATTGCAAAACACTACCATCCTCTAATCCATAACAAAACTCTAATACATTACTTGCTCGATTTTGAGAAAGTTTCATATTTAACAGGTATACCTGATCTTCTTCTTGCACACTACCCCACCCTTTAGAGGTATGCCCTTCTACCCTTATCTCATCTATCTCATCAATAAACTGATTATCACTCAGTACTTTTATATACCTTGGAAAATAATCCTCTAAGATCTCTTTAAAACTATCTGGAATCGCATCACTACCCACACCAAAAGGGGAATTAAATCGCATGATATTATCATCTGTAATAACAGCTTGCCATTTCTCTAGATCCTTATCAAACTCTTTATGGAGTGCTTCGTTAAGACTTACCTTGTAGATCTCTTTTTCGTTTAACATTTCGTATAAAAATGCTATAGCTATAAACATAAACACCATCATCAACGCTGACATCACATCAGCTATGCTTATCCAGTTGTTTTCACTATCACTCATTGCAATTTTCCATTCGCTTCTCTAAGCAAAAGTTGCATATTCTCTTTCACTATATCTGTGGCTTCCTCTAAAGAACCCCTTACCTGGTCACTCGCATGTGATAAGTTTGTAATCAGATTTTGTATATTTTTCTCTTCATTTTCTTTGAGAATTGATACCTGCTTTAGTTCAGCAAGTATCTTGTTTAGATTTTGTTCGCTATGGCTAATATGATTCTTATAGTTCTCTTGCCAGATGATCATATTTTTCACCGCTTCATTTAGCTGTTTAAAGTTATCTCCAAACTGTTCTGTTAGGTTGGTGTTAAAATCTTTTACTACCAACTCTAGTGCACTTAGCATCTCAGCTTTTGATTCTTTTTTTGGTTTTTGTATAGAGAGGATGATCGAAAAAAATATACCAACTCCAGATGTTACAAATGCTGTTTTTAAACCCTCAAGCAGTGCTGGCATACTTTTTTGAATGTTCGTTACATCAAAGTGGTACAGACCTATTGCTATACCTATAAAAGTACCTAAAATGCCAAGGCTTACTATTTCATTTTTAAAGTTTCTACTTGAACTCTTTGAAATGCTTTTTAAAAATAAAATAACTATCACTAATACGATCACAACTGTTACAGTACTACTTTGCATGTTTATATTCCCCTTTTTTTGTTTGCATAGATCTCATCAAATACAGCCACTGTCAATTTATACTTGTTTGTAACAAGTGCGTGTTTATATCTATACTTCAATGCCAATTTTGACTTGTCATATAAAACAAGCATATTGAGCACCTCGTTAAACTCCCTTTTTAATTGCGGATAGCTTGTAAAATGCACCAAGATACTCTTATCTTTGATCTTTTCTCTTATTTCTATATGTTTACTGTAAACATCATCTAGCTTTTGAAATAAGCTCTTTTCAGCCTCTGTAAGGTCGTCAATTTT
>JAGYNS010000334.1 GCA_018399655.1 Campylobacterales bacterium | reverse complement strand
TTTTGAGTTTAGCAAGAATTTAGTCAGAGTCATCATACGCTGAAGTTACCACAATTTTTTGCTCTTGAGTGATCTGTCTAATCTTTTTACAAAGCTCTAAGCCATCCATCTGTGGCATCTTTATATCAGTGATCACAAGGTCATAAAATTTGTCATGGGCTTGATAATAGCTTTTAAACTGTTTAAGAGCATCTACACCATTTGAGCAGCACTCCACACTCAAAAAAAGCTCCTCTAAAGCTTGAGCCATTTTTTTTTGTAATATAGTATCATCCTCTACATACAAGATGCGAAGCTCTTTTGTTACCGTATACAATTTTTTTAAATCAAATTTACCCATACTCTATTTTACTCAATTTTGGCTAAAAAAATAGAATGACACCATTAAACACTATTTTGCTATACAATCCATTTTATGAAAAAACAATCTTCTTTTTTTACTATATTGACTTTGCCACTTATGATGATCATTGTGATTGTGATCGCGATCAACTATATCATCAACTATACTGTTACAAAAAAAGAGCTTGAGAAGATACAACACAAAGAGATCACTCTTATTACCCAGCAGATACAAACTATACTCCCACACTATATTGAGACCTATTCAGCAAACGATATCAAACTGATCATGAAAGGGAAGCTCAAGTCTGAGCATATTCAAGCAATAGTACTCAAAGACTACTATTTGGCGAAAATTTTCAATAAAAAGTTTATAAAAAACACTTTTTTAAAAGATGAGAATAAGCCTCTTAAAAAAAATAGTTTTTACAGTAGCTCAAATATTTTAAATAGTGATGGTGAAGTTTTGGCTACATTTGAGATATATCTTGATAATTCAACTATTGAAGCTATTTTAGATGATATCCTTATAAAGTACCTTATGGAGCTTCTTTTTGTAACCCTATTGCTATTTTTCTCTATCTACTGGCTTTTAAATAGATATGTTCTCACCCCTATCCAAAAGATGATTGCTCAGATGGAAACTCTCCCTTTTGAGGAGTCTGAAGAAAAAAGTATCCAGCTTCAAAACTCAAAAGAGCTTAATACCCTCATTGTAGCTATCAATGAGATGCTTTATAAAATGTCAGTCTCTCAAAAAGAGGTTCAAAGTCTCAATGAAAGGATACTACTCTCAAGAGAGTGTACCAATGATGGGCTTTGGGACTGGGATGTTGTTCAAGATAAGATCTATTTTGATACAAAATGGAAAGAGATCATTGGGTATAAAGATGATGAGTTTACCAATAGTCTCAATGAGTGGAGTTTGCGTATCCACCCAGATGATTTTGATAAAGTGATGCAAGATACCCAAGAGCATATCAATGGAAAAAGCTCTTTTTATGAAAATATCCATCGATTAAAACATAAAGATGGTCACTGGGTATGGATCCACGCAAAAGGAAAAGTGATACAAGATGAAAAAGGGGATCCATACCGTTTCCTTGGATTTCATAGTGATATCTCTTTGCAAAAAGAGTTTGAAAGTAAACTGAATCTCCGTGTAAAAGAGGAGATTGAGAAAAACAAACAAAAAGATGAGATACTCCAGCAACAAAGTAGGCAGTCG
>JAGYNS010000333.1 GCA_018399655.1 Campylobacterales bacterium | reverse complement strand
TATAATCTTATCTTGTGAAAAGGAGAAAATGATGAGTTTTACCAATTTGATTCTGATGAGCTTGAAGAGATTGTCAGTGAATATAAAATAAATAAAGTACCTGATATTTTTATACCTATAGAGAAAAACAATATTATTTACATTATTGAACTTAAAAAGCCTAAGGTTAAAATCAACCCTAAAATTATTAATGAAATAATGGATAAGTATGTAAAAACACTATCTGAAATCAATAAAAAATATGGTGTTGGAGATAAAAAGAAAATTCATGCCATAGCTATATCAGATGCTAAAACAGAAAATGTTTTTACTATGGGTAGCCTAGAAACTGATGGTTTAACCATAGTTCCTAAAAGTTGGGATGAGATAATAAATGCAACTAGAGCAAGATATACACAAAAAATCGATGATTTGAATCATAAGCTAAAACAATCAAAATGGAAAGATTTAGAAAGTTTTGTTTTAGAACATTCAAAAGTTGAGAGTTGAAATGACTTTGAAATTTAGCAAATCTCAAAGCAACATCCTCATCTACCAAAACGAAAACGGCAATATCAAAGTGGATGTGCGCTTTGAAGATGAGTCAGTTTGGTTATCTCAAGCGCAAATATGCGAAGTGTTTGGCAAAGCAAAATCAACTATTAGTGAACATATCAAGGCTGTTTTTGAAGAGAGTGAGCTAAGTCCATTTGAACTGTTCGGAATTACCGAACAGTTCAAATGGAGGGTAGCAGAGAAGTTGTAAGAGATATAGATTTTTATAACCTCGATATGATCATAGCCATCGGGTTTAGAGTCAGATCATCTACTGGTACAAAGTTTCGTATCTGGGCAAATGAAAAGCTACGTGAGTATATTACCAAAGGCTTCGTGCTCAATGATGAGCGATTTAAAAATGGCAACTCTATGAGCTATTTTGATGAGCTTCAAAACCGTCTACGAGAGATCCGACTGAGTGAGAAGTTTTTTTATCAGAAGATCAAAGATATTTACATGACAAGCATCGACTATGATCCAAAGGATGAAAAAACAATAGAGTTTTTCAAGATAGTGCAAAACAAGCTTTTGTGGGCGGTATCATCTCAAACAGCTGCAAAGCTTGTGCATAATCGTGTAGATATGAATAAGCCACTTTTAGGGATGAACTATTTGAACGAAGAGGAAATAAAACTCTTAGGGCTTTTAGTAGAGCAGTATTTGGCATTTGCTGAGACTATGGCGATGCAACAGACACCGATGTATATGAAAGACTGGTGTGAGAGGCTAGATATGGTTATCTCACTCAATGGCAGAGAGCTTCTAAGCCATGCAGGAAAAATCAGCCACGAACTCGCCAAAACAAAGAGTGAAATCGAGTATAACACATACAAAGAGATACAAAAAGATGAGCAAAAACTTCAAAGTCTGAAAGAGCTAGAAGAGGATATAAAGAGGCTATGATGAAACTACAAATTGACAAATAAGCACTAAAAATGGTATGATATTTCATATTAAAAAAAGGGGTCGCTATGCAACCAATATTATCTAATTATACAGCAAG
Source organism: Campylobacterales bacterium (assembly GCA_018399655.1). GTDB lineage: Bacteria > Campylobacterota > Campylobacteria > Campylobacterales > Arcobacteraceae > JAIOSF01. Next base: position 32 of record JAGYNS010000333.1, on the reverse strand, counting down.
CATAACAGAACTAAAGAAATCTCCTACACAAC
>JAGYNS010000332.1 GCA_018399655.1 Campylobacterales bacterium | reverse complement strand
TAATATAAATGCTAGTCAAGAAAGTTAAGGATAAAGAATGACTTGTGAAGAACTAACAGAACTTAGAGAAAACTACCAATTTGAAGCAAAATCAGCTCAAGGTCAAAACGGCAATGGTGAGATACCAAAAGACCTGTGGGAGAGCTATAGTGCTATGGCAAATAGTGATGGCGGTAAAATCTTACTTGGTGCAAAAGAGCTCAAAGATGGAAGCTTGGAGTTTTTAGGTATTAAAGATATTGATAGAGTTCAAAAAGATTTTTGGACAACTATAAACAATCCTCAAAAAATCAACCAAAATATACTAAATGATACTGATTTGCAAGTGATAACCTGTGATGATAAAGCTTTAATACTTTTGCATATTCCCAGAGCTCCTAGAACACTAAAACCCATCTATGTGGGACAAAACCCTCTTATAGGGACATATCTTAGATACCATGACTCAGATATAAAAGCAAAAGATGAGATAGTACGACACCTGCTTGCAGATGCAATCAATGAATCAAATGATACAGCTATACTTGAAGGGTTTGGTATAGATGATATCGATGCGGATAGTTTCAAGGCATATAGAAATATCTACAAATCCACAAAACTAAATCACCCTTGGATAGAGCTTGATGATAAAGAGTTTTTGACTCAATTAGGCGGATATAAAAAGGATAGAAAAAGCGGAGCCGAGGGCTTGACTCTTGCAGGACTTTTGATGTTTGGAAAGTTTAGAGCACTTCTTGATGGAGTGCCAAATTATTTGGTGGATTATCAAGAGCAAACTGAAAATGCTGAAGATAGATGGATTGATAGAATCACTACAGATGGTACATGGAGTGGAAATCTTTTTGAATTTAGCCAAAAAGTTTTTAGGAAACTAGTTTCAGAGCTAAAAGTGCCATTTAAACTCAAAGATTCATTTCAAAGAATAGATGAGACAAATATCCACGAAGCCGTAAGAGAAGCACTTGTAAACTCTCTCATACATGCAAACTATAACGGTAGAATCGGCATACAAGTAGTTAAGCACCCAAAAGGATACAGCTTTAGAAATCCGGGGCTTTTGAGAGTTTCAAAAGAGGATGCTTTTAAAGGTGGGCACAGTGATTGTAGAAACAAAACTTTACAGAAGATGTTTCAATATATCGGCATGGGTGAACAGGCAGGTTCTGGGTTTCCAAAGATGCTTAGAGCTTGGATGGAGCAACACTGGCAATACCCATATCTAGTCGAGGATACTCACCTTGAAACTACAACACTTTTCATGCCAACGATTTCACTTTTTCCAAAAGAGGTACAAGATGCACTTGAAGAGTTATTTGGTAAAGAATATATAAAACTTGATAAAGATGAGCGACTTGCTTTAATACTAGGCTTTGTAGATGGTGAGATATCAAATGCAAGATTATCAGACATTGGAGCTATCCATTCAGCAGATAGTTCTAAAATACTCAAAAAACTTGTAGATAAAAAACTACTCATTTCAGAAGGTGTCGGTAGAGGCACTAAATATTATATAAATAGACTATATAAAGATATAAAGGTGCAACCTAAAGAATCAGAGGTGCAACCTAAAGAATCAGAGGT
>JAGYNS010000331.1 GCA_018399655.1 Campylobacterales bacterium | reverse complement strand
ATTGCTATACCACTTGACTCTAAAGAGTCTACAACACTTTCAAAACTTTATGGAAAAGCTCCATACTTTGCACTCCTTGATCAGTTTACTGGTGATTTTACCGTTGTGGAAAATGAGGCTGTAGGAAAAGGTCCTAAAAGTGCAGACTTTTTAAAGTCGCATGGAGCAACGGCAACTATTTTTTATCATATGGGGGAAGGGGTTTATAAATCTTTTGAAAAGAACTCTATGGATGTATACTGTGCCAACTACAATGAATACTCCCTTGATGAGGTGTATCAAAACTTCTTAAATGGAAGTGTTACCAAACTTGATCAAAGTAACTATGAAAAACTTTTAGACCCAGGTGAGGGTGAAACATGTAAGTGTGGATGTAACGACTAAAATATGATCAATATATATGAGTATCCACTTGAAGTATATGGTGGTGAGCATGAGATAGGCGATGCATATTTAGCAGAGTTTTTAGATTTTGATATTAAAGCATCCAGTGAAGATTATGATGAAGCAGTAGAGTTGGCATATGAATATTTACATAAACATATTCAAAAGCAATTAGAACTTGGCAAAGAGTTGCCAAAACCAGGTGAGGGGAGAAGATTTATGAGTCATAGAGTTGCACTGAGTGCATATAGAGCAAAAGATTTTGAAAAGGCATTTTCAATATGGAGTGAAGAGGTCAAACAAAAAAACGATCAAGCGATGGCAAACTTAGGGTTGATGTATCTAAAAGGGGAAGGGGTAGAAAAAGATTTTTTAAAAGCGAAAGAGTGGTTTGAAAATGGTAGCGAGTATGACAATGACTCAGCAAACTACAACCTTGCTTTGATGTATCAAGGAGCTATTGGTATCCCTGAAGATGAGCAAAAAGCGATAGAATATTTTAGAAAAGCGGTGAAAAAAAACCATCAAGGAGCAAACTTTCGTTTAGGACTTACTTTGCTCAAAGATAGAACAAATAAAGAGCTTGTAGCGGAAGGATTTGAGTGTATGCTCAATGCTGCAAAAAGTGGACACCCAATGGCAGTAGCTCAAATGGGTGGAGTTGATATTGAGCCAAATAGATCTTGTGAGCCAAATAAACTTTATAGAAATAAATCATATGAAGAGCAAATGGAGCTTTTAGAAGATGCTATCAATAGATATATCAGACCAATTTTAGTTAAAGATGGTGGGGATATTATGATTCTTGATTATCTTAATGACCCAGAGATAGAGATACGACTTGCATACATGGGAGCATGTGCTGGGTGTAGTTTGGGAGCTACAAGTACTTATGAGCTTATTAAAAGTACATTATCTCAAGTGATAGATGAAAATATCTCTATTTATATTATATAAAGTATTGGTGGCAAAACGATAATCATAAACATCCCAAATCCTAAGAAGTTTCCTTTGAAGATATTAAAATCTTCAAGGATTTTTTCCCATGGGAGTTTAAATAAAACTCTCCCTACATACAAATCATACGCTATCATCAAACTCATCCATACAAAACCTATAAAAAAACTCTCACTTAAACTTTGAGGAGCAATCCAAGGAACTAAAATAAGATTTAAAAGAAAAATTATATAGATAAAGACC
>JAGYNS010000330.1 GCA_018399655.1 Campylobacterales bacterium | reverse complement strand
TTCCAATCTCAACAATCAAAGGAAAATCTGCAAAAAGTAGAATCGACCTATTGCATGGAAAACCCGCAACTACCTATATCTATCCAGATATGGTTGAGGGGAAAAGATCAAAAATAAAAATAGTAATTGAGCATGGAAGAACCCACCAAATAAGAGTTCATCTACAACACGCTGGACTTCCTATAGTAGGAGATCTGATGTATGGAAAATCTTCCAATCAAGTTCAAAGGATGCTTTTGCATAGTAAGATCACTCGTATTTTTGATTATGAGTTTGAAGCAAGAGAACCAAAGGAGTTCGCACACTTTGGATTTTAGGATAGAGTTAGCGATTGCTTTTAGTGTTTCATTGGCGATATTAAGTGGGTATTTGATATTTCGCCAAAGGATTATTTTAAAACAGCTCAAAGAATATAGCAATCTATTATCACAAAAAGAGCAAGAGATCAACCACTACAAAATAAAAAATGCAACACTTCAAACACAGCTTGTAGAAAAAACTCAAAGTTTTGAGCAGAAGTTAGAGATATTACAAAATAGTGAAGCAAAACTCAAAATAGAGTTTGAAAACCTTGCCAATAAAATTTTTACAGAAAATAGCAAAAAACTGAGTGAACAAAATCAGTACAGTCTAGGGCTGATCCTAAACCCAATGAAACAACAAATCGGTGAGTTTAAGAAAAAAGTGGAAGATGTGTATGAAAAAGAGGCAAAAGAGCGAGGTGCTTTGCAATATGAGCTTAAAACTCTCAAAGAGCTCAATCTTAAAATGAGTGAAGATGCTACAAAGCTTACCAATGCCCTAAAAGGGGAGAAAAAGACCCAAGGAAACTGGGGGGAGATGGTACTAGAGCGAGTATTGGAAAGCTCAGGGCTTAGACGAGGTCATGAGTATGAAAGAGAAGTAAGCCTAAAAGATGAAGAGGATAAAAGCTTCCGTCCTGATGTGATTGTCAACCTCCCTGAAAATAGACATATCATCATCGATGCAAAAACATCGCTTAACTCTTACAATGAGTTTATCTCTAGTGAAGATGAAGCTACAAAACAACTACATCTAAAAAATCATATAGTGGCACTGAAAAACCATATAAAACTTTTGAGTGAAAAAAAATATGAAAATCTACAGCAGATCAATAGTTTGGATTTTATTTTTATGTTTGTTCCCATTGAAGGAGCGTTATTATTAGCTTTGGAAAATGATGTGAATCTATATGATGAAGCCTTTAAACAAAAGATTATACTTGTAAGCCCCACTACGCTACTTGTAGCTTTAAGAGCCGTAGAAAATACCTGGCGATATGAAAAACAAGCTCAAAATATAAGCGATGTATATTATCGTGCCGAAGAGCTCTATAAAAAGTTCACTAGCTTTGTGGAAGACTTACAAAAAGTAGGGGACTCTCTAGAAAAAGCAAATGACCACTACAATGAAGCTTTTAAAAAGCTAGAAAGTGGAAGAGGAAACCTTATCTCCCAAGCCTCAATGCTCAAAAAAATCTCCAATATCAAACCAAAAAAAGAGCTGGATAGAGGATTGGTTGAAAGAGCGGTAAGAAATAATTCCATGAGTGAAGCAATTACAAG
>JAGYNS010000033.1 GCA_018399655.1 Campylobacterales bacterium | reverse complement strand
AAACAACAAAAAGTACAAGTAGATGGTAAAATCGTAACAAAACCATCTTTTATAGTTTTTGATACTATGGAAGTTGCGTTAGACCAAGAGCAACTTTTTGTAAGTCGAGCTGCTTACAAACTACACTATTTTTTACAACAGTTTCCCATACAAATAGAAAATAAAGATGCTATAGATGTAGGATCTTCTACGGGAGGATTTACCCAAATACTTTTAAATAATGGTGCAAAATCTGTTACATGTGTAGATGTTGGGTCAAATCAGTTGCATAAAACACTGTGTGATGATCCTCGAATTGTTATCCAAGAAAATACCGATATAAGAGAGTTTGTTCCAATAAAAAAGTATGAGATACTTACTTGTGATGTTTCATTTATTAGTATACTCAATATTATAAAGCATTTAGACAAACTCAATTCTAAAGAGATAATTATATTGTACAAGCCACAATTTGAAGTGGGACGGGAAGTAAAAAGAGATAAAAATGGGGTAGTGCAAGATCAAAAAGCAATAGAAAAAGTAAAAGAGGATTTTTTACTTCAAACAAAAAAACTACAATGGCGGCTTCAATATCAAGCACCAAGTAAACTTTTAGGGAAAAATGGCAATGCTGAAGAGCTTTTTTATTTTACTAAGTAGTTTTGTAGCTCTTTTTGCTTCACTAGAGAAAGGGGATCAACACTACAATGATAAAGAGTACGAAAAAGCTCTTACAATATATATACAAGAGTATAAAAATACCCAAAGTAAAGATGCAAAATATAGAATGATACTGACTCTTGTAAAATTAGGAGATAGTTTTTTTCATATACAAAGTTATCAAAATGCCAAAAAATATTATAAAAAAGGGTATGAATTAGGGAGTAGTGTGGCTCAAAAAAAGCTCTCTTTGGTATATGAAAAAGAGGCTGATCTGTATAGTCAAGGAAATCGGTATGAGGAAGCATACAATAGATATAAAAAAGCACAACAACTAGGAAACAGTGCGGTAATAGAAAAGTTACAACAAACAAAAGCTCTAGCAGAGCATCAAAAAAATTTAAGTGATGATACACGGGAAATATTTTCATCCAAATCTCCACCTTGGACAAGAGCTATAGGAAGACTGATAGTTCCAACACAAAAAGCCCTCAATAGAAAAAAAATAGAAAAGTGCTCAGCTACACTTGTGAATTTTGAAAATATCCCCTCATCAAAAGTGATTATTACCGCTTCACACTGCCTTACTCAATTTAATCCAAAAGCTGGGGCATTGCGTTTTTTGATCAAAGATCAAAATGGAAAAGTGATACAAAAATATGCAAAGATTGTCTACGACAGTGGTTTTGATATAGAAAATATTGATACAAAAAGTGACTTTGCTATTTTAATATTGAGCAGTGATATTGACCAAAAGCAGGTGCAGCCACTTCTTATAAAGCAGGAGGATTTTTCAACATTATTGAAAAAAGATAGAAATAGTTTTGGTTCATTGGGTGGATTTTCTAGTGATGTTGGAGATTTTGGTTCAAACTTAACTTATGACCCAGTATGTGCACTTTTGCCATACAATAGTTTTTATGCAAAAAGTGGTTGTAGTGGTTTTAAGGGAGCTTCAGGAGGTCCAGTAGTTGTCACACTACCAAGCAAAAACGATACAAGCTATTTTGTAGGGGTGGTATCCCATTTTAAAAATGAAAAGTTTCAAGAGATATATTTTGCACCACACCATATTTTTTATCCAGAAATAAAAAAGGCGATAGAAAAATATAATAAAAGGTAGTTTATCTTCCTTTAAGTAAGTTTTTTGTACAATTCGCTTCCATTTCTATAACCATGAGAATTTTTTATAAAATAGCAAACGAGATTTTATAAAGAGTTGGTAGAAGGCTTTATAAAAGTAAATAAAGCACTTTGACCTGTGATAGAAATAGGAAATCAACATATGAAGGATAGCTTTATGAAAGTAAGAGCTTCAGTAAAAAAGATGTGTGATAATTGTAAAATTATCAAACGAAAAGGGATCACAAGAGTGATTTGTTCAAACAAAAAACATAAACAAAGACAAGGATAAAAATATGCCAAGAATTGCAGGAGTAAATCTTCCTGAAAATAAAAAAATAGAGATATCTTTAAGATATATCCTAGGAATAGGACCTTCTTTAAGTAGCAAGGTTTTAAATGCTACAGGGATATCTTACGATAAAAGAGTTCATGAGCTTACAGAAGATGAAGTTGCTGCAATAAGAAATGAGATTCAAAGAAAACTTTTATGGTTGAGGGTGATCTTAGAAAAAAGTTGCAATGGATATTAAATCACTTATGGGATTAGGTTCGTACAGAGGTTTAAGACATAGAAGAGGTTTACCTTGTAGAGGGCAAAAGACAAAACTAATGCTCGAACAAGAAAAGGGAAAAAAGAAAACAGTTAGGCGCAGCCTAAATAAGGATAACTAAATGGCAAAAAGAAAAGTAACTAGAAAAAAAAAGTTGTAAAGAAAAATATTGCTGATGGTGTAGTCCATATAGCAGCAACATTCAACAACACAATGGTAACAGTAACAGACAATGTAGGAAATGCTATTTCTTGGTCAAGTGCTGGAAATTTAGGTTTCAAAGGAAGTAAAAAATCAACTCCATTTGCAGCAACTGCAGCGGTAGAAGATGCACTTCAAAAAGCTATGGAACATGGGATTAAAAATGTAGGTGTAAAGGTACAAGGACCAGGTTCTGGAAGAGATACAGCAGTAAAATCTTTGGGAGCTATCGAAGGATTGAGTGTTAAATGGTTTAAAGATGTTACTCCATTACCACACAATGGTTGTCGACCGCCAAAAAGAAGAAGAGTGTAAGGAGTTAAGTAATGGCAAGATATAGAGGACCAGTAGAGAAATTAGAAAGAAGACTTAACGCAGACTTAGGACTTAAAGGTGAAAGAAGATTAAATGGAAAATCTGCTTTAGAGAAAAGACCATTTGCACCAGGGCAACATGGAGCTAGAAGAGGAAAACTTTCAGAGTATGGTTTACAACTTCAAGAGAAACAAAAAGCAAAGATTCTTTACGGATTGTCTGAAAAGCAATTTAGAAAATACTTTAAAGAAGCTGCAAGAAGAGAAGGGAATACAGGGGCAAACCTGATTACACTTATTGAGCAACGACTTGACAATGTAGTATATAGAATGGGATTTGCAACAACAAGAGCAAATGCAAGACAATTTGTAACTCATGGACATATTTTAGTTGATGGGAAAAAAGTAGATATCCCTTCATGTATTGTTGATGCAGGACAAAAAATTGAAGTAAAAGAGAAGTCAAAAACAAACCCACAAATTGTAAGATCATTAGAGCTTACAAATCAAACTGGAATGGTTGATTGGGTAGATGTTGATAAAGATAAAGTATTTGGAATATTCACAAGAATCCCAACAAGAGAAGAAGTTGTAATCCCTGTTGAAGAAAGACTAGTAATTGAGTTATATTCTAAATAATAAACAAAAATAACAAAGGAAAATTGATGAAAAAATTTGTAGATGCTCCATTTTTACCTACCGAGGTTGAAATTGAACAAATTACTGAAAATAGTGCGAAGATAAGCGCTTTTCCTTTTGAAAGTGGATATGCTATAACTTTAGCACATCCATTACGAAGACTTTTAATGAGTAGCTCAGTTGGATTTGCACCAATTGGTGTGAAAATTGAGGGTGCTAAACATGAATTTGACTCAATTCGAGGTATGTTAGAAGATATCGCAATTTTTATTATCAATCTTAAAGAGATTAGATTTAGAATAAAAAATGATCAAGAGCAGGTTGAGATTGAGTATAGCTTTAGTAATGCACAAGAGATTAAAGCAGAAAGTTTAGAGAATGATGATATTGAAGTGATCAATAAAGAGCAGCATTTAGCTACGATTAATAGCGATTGTACCCTTAACTTTTCTATTATTATACAAAGAGGAATTGGATATGTTCCAAGTGAAGATTTAAGAGATCTTATACCAGCTGAATATATTCCTATAGATGCATTTTTTACTCCAGTAAAAAAAGTAACTTATGATATTGAAAAAATATTAGTTGAAGATAACCCAAATTATGAAAAAGCTGTATTTACAGTAGAAACTGATGGTCAAATTACACCAATAGAGGCTTTTAAAGAAGCTATTACTACTATGTATTCACAAATGTCAGTGTTTAATAAAGTGTTTGATCTCAATGAAGTAAAACTTGTAGAGAGTTCAGGAAGTGAAAGTACGGTAGATCTCAAAGATTTGATTGTAAAAATTGATGATCTGAACTTAAGTGCTAGAAGTTTTAATTCACTTGATAGAGCAGGGATTAAATTTGTAGGGGATCTTGCACTTATGAGTGAAGTGGAAGTGAAAAGTATTAAAAATTTAGGAAAAAAATCTTTAGAAGAGATTGCTGATAAATTTGCAGAGATTGGGTACCCAATAGATAGTAGCCTTGATGAAGATACAGCTTCAGCGTTACGAAAAAAATTAGAGCAATTGAAAGCATAAAAAATTAAAAGGATCGTAAAATGAGACATAAGCACGGATATAGAAGGCTTAGTAGAACATCATCTCATAGAAAAGCATTATTAGCAAATCTTGCTATTGCTTTAATAGAGAGGGAAAAAATTGAAACTACTTTGCCAAAAGCAAAAGAGTTGAAAAGATATATGGACAAACTTGTAACAAAAGCAAGTTCTGGTGATCTTAATTCACACAGAGCAGTATTTGCACTTTTACAAGATAAAACAACAACCAATAAACTTGTAACTGAAATTGCACCAAAATATACTGAAAGAAATGGTGGATACACATCAGTTATCAAAACTAGAATTAGAAGAGGTGATGCTACACAAATGGCGTATGTTTCATTTGTATAAGTAGATACTCTAAATTATTCTTAAGGTCGACTTTTTGTCGACCTTTTTTTATCTCTAAAATTTCTTCCAAATTAACACTGCCCTTAACCATTTCTATAATATTTATAAGGTAAAATTCAACTATGTCTAATAACCAAATACCTAAATTTACCCATTTACATCTACATACTGAGTATTCAATGCTCGATGGTGCCAATAAGATCAAAGATCTAGCTAAAAAAATAAAAGAGCTAGGGATGGATAGTGTTGCTATGACCGATCATGGTAATATGTTTGGAACCATTGATTTTTATAATACCATGAGAAAAGAGGGGATTAAACCCATCATTGGGATGGAGGCTTATATTCACAACAGTGAAGAGTTAAGTGATAAATCTACAAAACAGCGATTTCATCTTTGTTTGTATGCGAAAAATGATGTAGGATATAAAAACCTTATGTATCTAAGCTCTCAAGCATATATGCATGGGTTTTACTATTATCCAAGAATCAATAAAAAACTTTTAAGGGAGAATAGTGAAGGGCTTGTGTGCAGTGCAGCGTGTTTACAAGGTGAGGTAAACTGGCATTTGAATTTAGCCAATGAGCGAAATGTAAAAAATGGAGCCAAAGGGTATGAAAGAGCCAAAGAGGTTGCTTTAGAGTATCGTGATATTTTTGGAGATGATTTTTATCTTGAAATTATGCGACATGGAATAGGGGATCAACACTATGTAGATAAGCAGATTATAAAATTAAGTCTTGAAACAGGTATAAAAATAGTTGCAACCAATGACACCCATTATACCAATCCAAAAGATGCAGAAGCTCATGAAGCATTTATGTGTATAGCGATGAATAAACTGTACGATGATCCAAATCGTATGAGACACTCTGTGCATGAGTTTTATGTAAAATCACCTGAGCAGATTGCAAGATTGTATGCAGATATCCCAGAAGCTATAGAAAATACTCAAGAGATAGTGGATAAATGCAATTTAGAGATAAAACTTGGAAACCCAACTCCTCCAAATTTTAAATTTACAAGGGAGCGATCAGAAGATCAAAGCCTTACACTTCCCGAGCCAGAATTAGAGTATAGTTTGGAAAATGACAAGGTATTATTTATCCATGAGTGTTGGAGAGGATTAGAAAAAAGATTACAGATCGTTGACCCTTCAAAACATCAAGAGTATAAAGATAGATTGCAAGTGGAGATTGATATTATTAATAATATGAAGTTTCCAGGCTATATGCTTATTGTTTGGGATTTTGTGATCTATGCAAAAAAGAATAAGATACCAGTGGGACCAGGTAGGGGTTCAGCTGCAGGAAGTCTTGTCGCATATTGCCTTTTTATTACCGATATTGATCCTATGCCTTATGGTTTGCTATTTGAGCGATTTTTAAATCCAGAACGGATATCGATGCCCGATATCGATATGGACTTTTGCCAAACAAGACGAGGGGAAGTGATCGATTATGTGATCGAGAAATATGGGAGAGCCAATGTAGCCCAGATCATCACTTTTGGAAAGCTTTTAGCCAAAGGAGTGATTCGTGATGTTGCACGAGTTCTTGATATGCCATATGCTCAAGCAGATGCGATGGCAAAGCTTATCCCAGATGAGCTAGGGATCAATCTTAAAGACTCATGGGAGAAAGAGCCAAAGATAAAAGAGCTGTGCCAGAGTGATAAAAAAGCTGCAAGGGTATGGGAATATGCACTAGCTCTAGAGGGCTTAAATAGAAATGCAGGAACCCATGCAGCAGGAGTTGTAATATCCAATGAAGCGTTATGGAAAAAAACACCACTTTTTAAACCCTCAGGTATGGATACTCTAGCAACACAGTACAATGGAAAGTATGTAGAAGATGTGGATCTTATTAAGTTTGACTTCTTAGGTCTTAAAACTTTAACCGTAATTGAAGTAGCCAATCAGCTAATAGAAAAGCGATATGGGAAAAGAATAGATTTTATCAAACAAGATGTGAATGATAAAAAAGTGTATGAGTTGATCCAAACAGGACATACAATTGGACTATTCCAAATAGAATCTCAAGGGATGCAAGACTTGGCTAAAAGATTAAAGCCATCGGGATTTGAAGATGTGATCGCGATGTTGGCTTTGTATCGTCCAGGACCTATGGAGTCTGGGATGCTTGATGACTTTATCGATAGAAAGCATGGAAGGGCTGAGATAAATTACTTCTTTGATGAGTTTACAGAGCCTTTAAAGCCAATTCTAGAACCCACTTATGGGGTTATTGTATACCAAGAGCAGGTTATGCAAATAGTACAAACCATTGGGGGCTTTTCTTTAGGTGGTGCGGACTTGGTTCGAAGAGCTATGGGGAAAAAGATCAAAGAGGAGATGGATAAACTAAAAGTTGAGTTTGCTGAAGGTGGTGTAAAAAAAGGATATGATAGAGCCCACTGTGAAAAACTATTCGATCTTATTGTAAAGTTTGCTGGGTATGGATTTAACAAATCCCACTCAGCAGCGTATGCCCTTGTGACATTTTATACCTCATATCTAAAAGCATACTACCCATCTGAGTTTATGGCAGCCTTACTTACAAGTGAAAAAGATAATACCGATAAAGTGGTAAAATATGTAGATGAGGTAAAACGGCTTGGATTTGATTTAGTTCCTCCTGATATCAACCGATCAGATATAGTTTTTAGTGCCGATAAGCAAGATGGCAAAGAGGTTGTTATGTTTGGAATGGGAGCCTTAAAAGGAGCTGGAGATGTAGCGATCCGCTCAATACTTAATGCAAGAGCCCAAGATGAGTTTACTGATTTGAGTGATTTTATTAGCCGAATTGATAGTAGTAAAGTAAACAAAAGGGTAGTAGAAACCCTTATAAAATCTGGAGCATTTGATACTTTTGGATACACAAGACGCTCAATGTTAGAGCAAGTGGAAAAAATAGTTGAAGCTGCAGGAAAAGCGGCACAAGCTAAAAAAATGATGGTAGGCTCTCTTTTTGGAGATGATGAGGAGCTTATATCTGTTTCAGTTGAGCTTGATGAAAAGTCTGAATTTGATGATAAAGAGGTTTTGGAGTATGAAAAGCAAAGTTTAGGATTTTATGTTTCAGGCCATCCACTTGATAAATATCGAGAAAGTATCAATGAGATTCGTCATACACTAAGCTCAGAGATTGAAAGCCTTGATGATGGGGCTGAAGCTATTATTGTAGGAAAAATTGAAGAGATCAATGAGCGGATCTCAAAAAAAGGGAATAAATTTGCCATAGCAAAGATCATGGATCTGCATGGGACGATTGAGTTGATGCTATTTGAAGATAGAATCAAAGAGCTTGAAGAGGATTTTGATACCACAAAACCTATAGCATTTAAGGTGCGAGCGAAAGTAAATGATTTTGGGACGCAACTGAATCTTTTAAAACTAGAGACCTTAAAAGAGGCAAAAAGTGAGAAACTCAAAAAAGGGAAAAAAGTGGAAAAAGTACTTGATCCATTGCAAATAGCAGTGGAGTTTGCCAATGATGACCGTATTATGTATGAGCTTTTTGAAGTGATTTCTAAAAATCAAGGGAAACGGCAGATCAATATCACTATAAAATCAAAGCTTGGAGATATCACAATTGATAGTAGCTATCATGTAAATAATAGTGTGGAGGGGTTATTGCAAAATATGGATGGCGTGTATGTGGCGTAAGTTTACAAACCCCTTTAAACGAGTCTAAATCAGATTTTGGTACAATTATAAATTATTATTACACCACCAAGAAATATATGAAAGAGGAAATATGCAACAAGAAACAATAGCATTACATGCAGGATATGAAAAAGATTCACAAGGGACTATGGCGGTACCAATTTATATGAGTACTGCGTATGAGTTTAGAGATACTGAACATGCAGCAAATTTATTTGCTCTTAAAGAACTAGGCAATATCTATACACGATTGACAAATCCTACAAGTGCTGTTTTTGAAAAACGGTTTGCCCAAGTTGAAGGTGGAGTAGCAGCAGTTTCAACGGCAAGTGGTGCCAGTGCCATTTTCTCTTCTATTATGAATCTATGTGAAGCAGGAGATAATATTATCGTTTCAAATGCTTTGTATGGTGGAACGACGACACTTACAGATCATACAATAAAACGGATCGGTATTGAAGCACGAAAGTTTGATGTAACGGACCCAACAAAGCTTGAAGAGCTCATTGATGAAAAAACAAAGCTTATATTATTTGAATCTTTATCAAATCCCAATACAGTAGTAGCAGATTTTGACAAAATTGTAGAAGTGGCAAATAAATATAATATTATCACGGTTGTTGATAATACAGTTGCAACTCCAATTTTGTGTAAACCTATTGAGCTTGGATGTGATTTGGTTGTCCATAGTACAAGTAAGTATACTACTGGACAAGGACTTGCTCTTGGGGGAATTATTGTTGAGGGGGAATCGTGTAATAGGAAAATAAAAGGAAATAGTAAGTATCAACACTTCAATGAGCCAGATCCATCGTATCATGGACTAGTGTATGCTGATCTTCCATTTCCACTTTTTTCTATAAGAATGGTATTATGTGTTTTAAGAGACTTAGGGGTGACGGCTAGTCCATTTAACTCATGGTTGATGATACAAGGGCTAGAAACTTTATCTTTACGGATGGAAAAACACAGCCAAAGTGCTTTAAAAGTGGCACAGTTTTTAGAAAAACACCCAAAAGTAAAAAAAGTCAACTATCCAGGACTTGAGTCTGATAAAAACCATAAACGAGCAAAAAAATATCTACAAGGTGGTTTTAGTGGATTATTGAGTTTTGAAGTGGAAACTTTTGAAGAGGCAAAAAAGATACTTGATAGCGTAGAGATTTTTTCTATTGTTGTTAATATAGGTGATAGTAAAGCTATCATTACCCATCCTGCAAGTACCACACACCAGCAACTCAGCAAGGAAGAGCTTTTAGCAGCTGGTATTGGCGAAGGACTTATACGACTGAGCATTGGGTTAGAAAATAGCGAAGATCTGATCAACGATCTTCAAAAGGCATTGGACGCATAGTTGGAAATCACAACCAAAACAGCCAAATTTGATAAGCCTTTATATCTTGAGAGTGGAAGGCTTTTAGAGTCTTATGAGATCGTGTATGAAACTTATGGGCAGATGAATGAGGATAGATCAAATATCATCGTCATCACCCATGCTCTTACAGGTTCTCATCATGCAGCAGGCTTTTATGAAGGGGATCGTAAACCTGGATATTGGGATGGACTTATAGGTGATGGAAAAGCAATAGATACTAAGAAGTATTTTGTTATAGCTACTAATAATATTGGTAGTTGTTTTGGAAGTACTGGACCTATGAGTTTAGATAAAAGAGGGGAAACCTTACTGTTTCAAATTTCCAGTTCTTACCATTAGTGATATAGTGTTAATGTCTTTTGATACCCTTTGGAATTACCCATGTCAAAGCGATAGTTGGGGGTAGTATGGGGGGATGCAAGCTTTATGTTATGCCATTGAGTATCCTGATTTTGCTGATGTGGTTATCCCCTTGCTACAACTGCATATACGAGACCATGGGCGATTGTTTAATAAAGTGGCGATGGAGGCTATTCGAAATGACCCAGAGTTTAAAGAGGGTTTGATGATCCAAAAGATATTCAAGAAAAAAGGGCTTAAAGGTTTAGGCGTGGGAGAATGGCAGGGCATATCTCTTATTTGGCTTGTGGGTCTATGGATAAGAAGTTTGGAAGCATCCTATGCCACAAGATGGTTTATATGAACTTTTGGACGATTTGAAGCTGAAAGGTATTTAGAGTATAATGATACAATTTTCTCCACACAATTTCATCCATTGAGTTATCTATATTATAAAACTATCAATTACCTATTTGATTTTAAGCAGCTTGAAGCTTTGGGGTTTGATATGGTTGAAAATAAACAAGTGGTATTTAACAGCTTAAAAAAGATCGCAAGTTTTTATGTGAATATTCAAAATGGGGCAGGGGATAATTATCATATGGGTCTTATTCATAATAAATTTACTTTTGATCAAGAGACAAAAGTTTTGAGTTTAAAAGTTCACAAAGAGCTGGTCCCTTTTTTAACAAATCTCAAACATCAATATACGATGAAACAATTAAATAGCTAAATTTGTGTTGAATTTGGTATTGATATACGAAAAAGAGCTCCAGTTTGTTGTTTTCCATCAAAGCTAAAAGTTTTGTTCTCCACACTAATTGAGCCTTTCATCCCATGTACTATAAGATTATAGCTCATATGTAGTCCTAGCCCTGTTCCATGATATTGGTGCTTTGTTGTAAAATAAGGCTCAAAAATTTTATCAATAATATGTGGCGGAACCCCTCTTGCATTGTCTTGAAAAGTGATGATAATAGTGTCATTTGATAGCGTGACACTTATAAACAGCAGTCGTTCATTTTTAGAAACATGATTGCTAATAAAAGCATCTTTTGCATTATTGAAAAGATTTAAAAAACATTGTATCAACTCATTTGGGTACCCATTGATATATATTTCATCTTTTATATCTAAGTGTATATCGATGTGCTCATTTGTTATAGTTGATTGTACGAGTTTTAAAAAGTCCTCAACACTCTTTTTGATATCAAAACAAACAATTTCTGTATCCCCTTTGATGAAATTTCTAAAGTCATCAATAGTTTGGGAAAGATATTTTGCATTGCTATGGATATTGTCACATTGTTTTAAAAATTCTGAATCTTTGAGTATACCCATCTTTTTTTGCAGTTTCATTCCCGTTGCAGAAGTGGAGATAATTGAAAGTGGCTGCCTCCACTGGTGGGCAATATTTTCAAGCATCTCCCCCATAGCGGCTAGTTTTGATTTGTTGTGAGCATGCTTTTCAAACTCAACCCTTTTTGCCACCTCTTTTTTCACCTCTTTTTCTAAAGAGTCATTTAAAGCTTGAAGCTTTTGAGTTTTTTGTTTTACTTTCTCTTCTAGCTCGAGTCTATATTCAAAAAGGGCTTGTTTATTTTGCAAAGCTTCTATCACTTTTTGGATGATCATGACAAACTGTTCCACTTCAATAGGGTTTAAAATATATCCATCTATCCCGAGGCGGATAAAATCGATAAAATATTTTTGCTGTGAGGAGAGAACTAAAACGGTAATATGCCTACTTATTTGTCGAACTTTTGCAATAAGTTCTAAGCCATCCATTATAGGCATATCAATAGCTGTAATAATAAGATCATATCGATTGTCTTGAAAGTACTCAAATGCCTCTTTCCCATCTGAAGCTACATCTATCTCATGAAAAAATATTTTAAATATCCCAAAATAGTCATCTCTTAAACCACTTTTATTGTCTACAAATAAAACTTTAACAGTTTTACTAAACTCAATAAGATCCTCAAGCTCATATCTATGAACAACTTTTAAAAAATCATCATCTTTATATTTTTGAGGTAATTTCATGTCATTTGAAACTCTGAGCTAGATTCCCTATAATTAAGTGCCATCCATCAATAACGATAAAAAAGATCAGCTTAATAGGTAAGGATATCATAACAGGAGGAAGCATCATCATCCCCAAACTCATCAAAATAGATGCAACAATAATATCAATAACCAAAAATGGCAAAAATATCAAAAAACCTATCTCAAAAGCAGTTCGTAACTCACTTACTACAAATGCTGGCATAAGAAGTGTAAGGGGCACTTCAGAGATATTTGCAGGGTTCTCTTCATTTTTGATACGGTAAAAAAGAGCAAGGTCTTTCTCTCTTGTATTTTTGATCATAAACTCTTTAAAAGGACCCACACTTTCATCCCATGCTAATTTATAATCAATAGTTTCATTCATATAAGGTTGAATTCCATTTTCCCACGCTTTTTTAGCATACGGTTCCATAATAAAAAAAGTTAAAATAAGGCTAAGGGAGATAATGATTTGTGTTGGAGGTGATTGTTGTAGCCCTAGAGCTTGTCGCAAAAGACCAAAAACAATCACAAGCCGTGTAAAACTTGTAACCATCAAAAGAAGTGTTGGTGCAAGGACAAAAAGGGCAAGTATAATAGCGATATTGATCGTTTTTACAAATTGTGCAGGATCTTCAACTGCTGCAACAGAGAGATTGACTAAAGGGGTATCTTCTGCAGCAAAGAGAGAAATTTGGGAAACAGTAAAAAACAAAAATAGAATAAATTTAATTTTTGTCAATGTTTAGATCCTTGTTTAAAAGTGCACATAGCTTTGTTCCATACAGATAGATATTCCACGAAATATAGATCCATAAAAAGAAAAAAAGTATTATACTAAAAGAACCATATATGCTAGCATAAGTGGTATTCAATGAAACATAATAGCTAAATATGGTTTTTGTAATACTTAATGCAATAAGTGTAACCAAACTAGATAGAGCTATGGATTGAAAACGGAGCTTCGTATTTGCAGAGATAAAAAATAAAAATGCAAACAAAATCCAACCAAAAAGAAAAAGAAAAAAAGTATGAGAATAGGAAAACTCTAAAAAATTTTTAGCAATTGACAAGGCAAAATATAAAATAGGAACGGTAACAAAAAAGCCTAAATAAAATATAAATACTTTATATAGAGGTCTAGGAGTTGCATTATAAATTTTATTGACAGTGTATTCATAGTCACGAAAAAACATTAAAAAAACAAAAAGAAGATAGATAATCCCTATATTTCCTAGTTGGTTTGTATTGGCTAAAAAGTTTTCTAAAAAGCTGATAAGTTGTTCTGAGTGTGTAGGGTTGATAAACTCGAAAATATATTTCTTAATAGGATCAGAGTAGGTTTCAAAAATTGGTAAATATGATACCATTGCAATTAAAAGAGCAATGAGTGGCAATAGGGAAAAGATGGTAAAAAAACTTAAACTTGCAGAATAGTAAGGGATATCCCCATCTATAAAGTCATAAATTTTTTTTATTTTTTCCCACAAGGCTTAAAGCCCCATTTTATTTGGATTGAGAATGTTATTTGGGTCGAAAGCTTTTTTAATATTTTTAAAAAGGTTCATCTCCGCTTCACTAAACGCGATATTCATATAGGCAGCTTTGGCTGTTCCTATGCCGTGCTCTCCACTTAAAGTTCCCCCCATATCCACTACAAGTTTGAATATCTCCTCAATCGCTTTATGCCCATCTTCTAGTTGTTTTGGATCATTTTTATCTTTTACCATCACATTGACATGGATATTTCCATCGCCACTGTGACCAAAACATGGAACGGTCAAGCCATATTTATCCCCAATAGCATAGATTTTTTCTAAAGCAATTGGAAGCTTACTTCGTGGAACAGAGATATCCTCATTGAGTTTTTTATTTCCATAAATAGTAATTGATGGGCTAGCATTTCTTCTTGCGTACCACAACTCTTTTGCGTGAGTTTCATCTCTTGCAATGATAAAATCAGTGGCTCCATTTTCTTTAAATGAAACCTCTAAAGTTTCAAGTTGAAACTTCACTTCATCGGTAAGATTTCCATCTACATCACCTACAAGTACCGCTCCAGCAGATTCAGGAAGATTAACACCTAGCTTTTGTTTTAAGGCCTTAATTACAAGTGAGTCCAGAAACTCCATAGCTACAGGGTTCGCACCACTTGCTAATGACTTAAATACAGCATTCATAGCACTTGTTACATCTGGAAAGATCCCCATATAGGTTTGTTTGTGTTTTGGTTTTGGGATCAGTTTGAGTGTAATCTCTGTGATGACTGCTAGAGTTCCTTCACTTGCGGTTAAGATACCCGCAATATTGTATCCTGCTACATCTTTGATTGTTTTTTTTCCTGCTTGGATAATATCTCCATTTGGTAAAACTGCTCGCAATGCCATCACATAATCTTTGGTGATCCCATATTTTGCAGCTCTCATCCCCCCTGCATTTTCACTTACATTTCCACCTAAAGTACTATACTCTTCACTTGCTGGATCAGGTGGATAAAATAGCCCCACCTCTTCAGCAGCTTTTTGTAGGCTCATATTCACCAGACCTGGTTGTACTACTGCTACCATATTTTGCATATCTATTTCTAGAAGTTGATTCATATGTCTTTCAAGAGATAAAATGATCCCACCACTTGCAGGTAATGCCCCTCCAGTGAAACCACTTCCTGCACCTCTAGGAACAATCACTATTTTATGCTCATTGCAGTATTTTAAAATATCACTTACCTCTTGCTCGTCTCGTGGAAAAACTACAGCATCGGGTTCAAAGCGATCCCTTGTAGCATCGTAACAATAAGCGATAAGGTGTGCTTTATCACTCTTTACATTTTCCTCTCCAACAATGGAGCAAAAGTGCTTTATATGGCTTTTATCTACCATGGTAAAATCTCCGAAACTTTTCTAAATAGCGTTCCTACTATTGAGTCATCTTGGGATTGTGGATCATATCCTGTATCTTTGATGAGTGAGATATAAAACTCATTATAGCTTCCTATGTCACTTGCACCAAAATCCCAAAATGCTTTTTCTATTTCGTTTATTTTGGTTAAAAATGGGAGCTGTGTTGATGGATCATTGATATCTAAATATATCTCATCAATGGTTTTAAAAGAGAGTGCATCTATCACATAAAGTTTGTTTTTTACCACTATAAAAACTGTCCCTATTTGATGAAGGTTACAAAACTCTATAAGGTCTTTTTTGTTTGGTACTGGGGTGTTGTTGATCTTTAAATAGAATGCAAAAAAATCTTCACTCATAA
>JAGYNS010000329.1 GCA_018399655.1 Campylobacterales bacterium | reverse complement strand
CAAGAAATTAAACTCGTAGGTAGAGAAGGAGAGATATCTTTATTTAAAATACGGCTAATCATCTTTAGTGTATCGGTATTTTTAAACTTCCCATTTCCCATATCAAGTTTTGCTAACCCTTGCTTTGTTTCAAGATCATAGTCAAGATCAAGCTTGAGTTTTGATTCAAAAATCTCAGGGTAATACATCATATATAAAAGCTTCATCGTAGCGATATCTTTTGTATTGACGGTAAGTTTGGTATCATCAAGTTTTCCATCTATAGTTCCACCAAATTTTTTGCTTGAAAATGTGGCTAAAAGTTTTTCATCAAAAGTGACATCTCCAACCACTTTGATATCTCCTCGCATCTTTTGCTTTGTCAAAAACTCTAAGTCTCCTAGAGAAGCTACATCCAAAGTATAGTCTGTTTGCAACTTTGCTTTTTCTAAATCGTAGTGGGTTTTTTTCGTCGTAAGATCTGCTGCAAATGATTGTAACTTTGCGTTGGTGATGATATCATTATTTTCCAAGTTGGTATTTGCTTGTAAAGTAAAGTCTGCTTTTTTTGGCAAGTCAATATCAAACTGCTCTTTAACAACTCTTTGATTTAAAAGTCCACTTTTAATCGTTGTGACAATATCCCCTTTTAAAGGTTGAAGTGAAGATATATCAATCTCAGAGCTTAAATCCCCTTTTGTATAGAAAGGTTGATCTAAAATATATAAAAGCTGGTCTAGTTTTGCATTGAAGATTTTTGCTTTGATACTTGATGGTTGAAATTGCTGTAGCACCACACGATAACTTGTATCACTTACGGCAATAGTGGTTTTCCCATCTATTATAAGCTCTTTTTGATCCCCTTCAACTGTTCCATTTGTGTGAAATGCACCGTTGAGTTTTAGCCCATTGATCTTTTCTAAAACTGCTAAAGTTGCTATGTTTATATCATATTTTGCATCAAGATGCATCGTTTTGGTATCTATTTTTCCATCTGTTTTGACACGCAAAAGAGATGAGCTTAGATTTAGATCAAAATCCCCTAGTCCATTGGTGATATTGCTCTTTGCACGAAGGGTAAAATCACTATTTGGTAAAGTGATCCCATGGAGTTGCTCCACAAGAGCAATATTTACTAACCCATCTTGAACTCTTGCGTCTACTATAAGTTCTTCTAAATTTGGTGAAGAGATCTTTCCTTTTGCTTGAAAAACTCCATCTATATATTCAGGCTGATGCACCATATAAAGAAGCTGTTGTAACTGAAGATTTTGAAGATCAACTTTTATATCCATAGGGTTGTATTGAAGAAGTTGAAGATCATATTTAATATCTCCTTGTGCTACTTTAGCCTCCCCATCAATAATAAGATCATCAAACTTCCCTTGTACCACCCCTTGGGTAAAAAAAGTTCCACGAATTTTTTGTTTGACAAGATACTCAAACTTTGAAAGATCTTTGATATCGACATTATAGTGTAGATCCAAATCTTGAGAAAAAATATCAAACTTTGCTTGGAGATTGATAGTTTGCTCCTCAACCAATATATCTGTATCTAGCTTACTTATACCCAGTTCAAAATGTTCAAAGGAGAAGTTTTTGATTCCACTTT
>JAGYNS010000328.1 GCA_018399655.1 Campylobacterales bacterium | reverse complement strand
ATAGAGTTGCCAGTCATATTAGCTTTTGATAAAATAGATAGTTCTAGTAAAAAGTATTTAATAGAAAGTGCAATCTCTTTTGTATCCAATGATTCTATATATTTACCACAACTTTTGATATGCCTTGATAAGATCAATCAGAAACCAAAAAATATTAAAACAAAAAAACTATCTAAACTAGCCCAAACTATTTTGATATCATCAATGATCCAAAGAAAACTAAACAGTGAAGTTTATGAGATGGATATAGAGTCATCTGCTCATCTTTGGAGTGTAACAAAGATGAGTGCAAGTAGGGCATTGGGTGAGCTTGTAGAGTTTAACTACCTTTCAGATGAATCATTGGGGAGAAAAAAATACTACTTTTTAAAAGATAGTATTGATATAGATAAGTTTTTCAATGATCTAAAAGATCCAGTTCAAAATGTAGTATATATAAAATCAGAAGATTTAGTATATTTTGATAAGAAAACTTTATCCTCTTTTAGTGCACTATCATACTATACAAATATAACTCAATCAAAACCAATATATGCTATAGAAAAAAGTTATTTTGAAAATGTCATAAAAAAAGATAATGTAGTTTCTATATATGATGATCAATATGATAATGATCTTGTTGAGATTGAACTTTATAGATATAATCCATCATTAAACAATCAATGTGATTTTGTAGATCAGATATCACTATATTTATCTTTCAAAGATAAAATTGATATAGAAGATAGTAGAGTAGTTGATGCGATGGATGAATTAAAAAATCAAATAGAAGAGTTATGTGGATGATACAAGGACTTACAAATTTTATAGAATATTTTAAAGAGTATGAAGATCACTATGTAGTAATAGGTGGATTGGCAACTGCTATGGTTATGAATGAGCTTGGATTTACAACTAGAGCTACAAAAGATATTGATCTAGTAGTTATATCAAAAGAGAATGAGGAGTTTATAAAAAGGCTTTTAAAGTTTATAGATCTTGCAGGGTATAAAACAAAACAAAGAACAGATAATGACTCAAAACATAATTTGTTTAGATTTTTTGATAGTGAAGATAAGACTTATCCAGAACAAATAGAACTATTTGCTATTCACTCTGATGACTCTCAAATAGCAAAAGATAACCATATCGTACCTATCCAAACACCACAGTATTATGACTATCTTTCAGCAATACTTTTAGATACTGATTATTTTAAATTGCTGATCGAATATACTACAAAGATAGAGGGACTTCATGTAGCTACACCTGAAGTTCTGATACCATTAAAGATACATGCATATCTAAATCTCACAAAATCTCGAAGCCAAGATGCAAAAAAACACCTAAGAGATATAGTAAAACTTATTACATTATTAGATGGGGATGAAAGTGTTGTTTTAGAAGGTGAACCAAAAAAAGATTTTTTAGAGTTCTTTCCAATTTTTGAAGAGATTGAAGACGATAGGGTTAAAAATATATTGAAAAATACGGGAGTTGGAAAGGTCTCTAAAGAGAAAATCTTAGAGCTTGTAAAATCTGTATTTAATGTATAGTGAGCTATCTATTATCTAATCATAAAGAAAATCTTCTTTGGTTTAATAGACTTGTGATT
>JAGYNS010000327.1 GCA_018399655.1 Campylobacterales bacterium | reverse complement strand
AAAAAAAGTATACCATATTCTTGGGAATCGCTTTTGGGCAAAAACTCAGGTCTTGCCCACACAGCACTTTTGGTCTCACTTTCAAAAAATGGTATCCCTCTAAGATCAGTAGGATCAAGAAGTGAGAGACGAAGATCGATAAATCGCATCTTCTTTTCATCTGCGATTTGAGCTACTAAAGATGACTTCCCAACCCCTGGATTCCCCCATATAAATGTAGGGATTTTACTATCAATAAGTGGCATAAGAGCCTCTTTTAAATCTATTGCTATCATTTTTTACACCGTATCCATATATGTATTTCTTTTAAATTGGCTATTTTTATCTGATATGATACCTAAAGTATTTCTTGAGAACTCTTTATAGGTTTCATTATTAGAGACATTGGTTTGGTATCGGTTATCTATTTGGAGTTGCATAAGTATTTTTATAGGGGTTTGGGTATTTTGTGAAAGTGCGGTATTGATCCCCTCATCATCTTTTTCATAAAGTTTTTGCAATATATTTTGTGGGGTGGTTGGGTTGTACGCTAGTGCTAGGTCTACATCGTAGTCGCTAAGTGTTGATAGAGTTTCATAGTGTGAGACTTCAAGTGCTGTATTGGAAGCAATGCTTATATTGTATATTTTATCATTGGTTTTGAGGTGTTTTTCTATTTGTGAAATAGGGCAGTTGGGATTTTTTAGAAGATTTATATTGGCATTGTCTATTTTTTTTTCAAAGAGTGTTTCTATTTCAGAGGATTTTAAAGTAGGGTTGGATGAGAGGTAGATAGTGTCTATTTCATCAAGATTGCTTTGGATCAGCTTTTCAAAAATCTCATCATTGAGCTTTATATGTTTTAAAAGCTGTTGTCTGTACTCTTTATTTTCCAAAAGCTTTTCTATGTGTTCCACTTCTATATTGTTTGCTTTGATAAGATTGTGTGTGATTTGCTTATGATCTAGTTCTATGAGTTTGAGCTTTATCATTTTAGAGATAGCTTCATTTTTCGCTAAAAACTGTAGCTCATTTATATCTCCATTTTTCAATATCTGCATAAAAAGAGGTTTGGGGGTGTTTGGATTGAGAGCTACTACCTCTTTGAGACTTAAGGGTTGATCTTCATTGGCATTTTTATCACTTATTGAAAAGTGTGGCATAGTATAGATGATCTCCAGTAGCTTTGGCTCGGTTGTCTCAAGAGCTGTGTAGTAGATACCTATAGGGGAGTGTTGAATATTGTGATTTGATTCTACGAGTGAACAAAATCTTTGTGTTAGGGCGTTAGCCACATCTCTATTGTGATCATTATCATAGATTCCCGTATCTTTCCAGTCGTAGTATTTTAGGATTTTGATGAAGTTCTCATCGCTAAAATAGCTATTTTTGAGAAGTTTGACAACTCTATCATTGTCTCTAGAAATTTTTAAAGCTATTAAAATAGAATCTATATCAATGGTAGTACTTATAAATTTTTCAAGTTCCTCTATAGTGTATATCTTGATATTACTAGTATGGCTTAGTTCATAAAATTTATCCTCAAGATATACAGGGGTCATATACCCTTGGATGATGATATCTGCAAGGGTTTCATTGTCCACGAGTTCTCCACCATT
>JAGYNS010000326.1 GCA_018399655.1 Campylobacterales bacterium | reverse complement strand
GTGTTGGAGAGCTTCTTGGGCTTGTTTTTGTTGGGTGATATCTTGATGGGTTCCACTCATAATAAGTGGTTTTCCCTCATCATCCCACTTAGAAACTTTTCCACGATCTAGCACCCAAATCCATGAACCATCTTTGTGTTTCATACGAGATTCACACTCATAAAAAGCATTTTTACCCTCAATGTGACTCTGTATCAATTGACTACTTTTTTCCAAATCTTGTGGATGGGCATACTTCATCCAAGTTTCTATCGATATTGGCTCAAGCTCTTTTAAAGTATATCCCAACATCCCAGCCCATCTTTCATTAAAGATAGTCTCCCCTGTTTGGATATTCCACTCCCAAGTCCCTACATTGGTTCCTTCAAGAATATTAAAAAGTCTTTGTTTTTGAGACTCAATTTTATCAATATTTTCAAGCAATGACTCTCTAGCAAACTCAAATCCTCGCCCTAACTTTCCTATCTCATCTTTTGTTTTCCATTCAAATCTATCTTCTAGCTCACTGCTTGAGAGTTTTTTAGCTTGCTGCGAGAGTATTTTCATAGGGGAAAGGATCTTTTTGTACATCGCAAACAGTAAAATAACTACACTTGTTAGAAGCTGGAAAAGAAATAGTGCGACATATCCTGTGATAGTTTTTTGCAAGCTTTTTTGCATAGCAAAATCAGATATCCCAATTTTCAGCTCCCCTATGAGGACTTTATCATTGTAGATACTTTCACTGTGAGTTAAGATATTGCCCTTTTCAAAATCATTTTGTATATCAACAAAAAGCTCTCCTGTTTGTTTATCAACCACTTGCACAAATGCCAATCGCCTATCTTGCAAAATGGGCTCAATAGCTTTCATAGCACTATCTTTTCGAAGCTCCCAAAGTGGTACACTCAACGAAGAAGCCAGAAGTTTACTCACTCCCTTTTTATATCTTTGTATCTCATGGAGTTGATTTTGTTTCTCTTGCTCTATGAGTATATAGCTAGAGATAAGTGTGGGGATCAGTAAAGCTACAAATAGCACAAGGGCAATAAAAGAGGTAAGATTGAGGTTTTTAATTTTTTGTATCATTTTTGAAGTTTATCCAATTCTTGCTGTATTAATTTTTCTATTTTTCCAGATTTTTGAAGTTTTTCAAAAGAGTTTCGCCACTTTTGGATTGTCTCTTTATCTGTATTTTTTGAGAATGCTAGGTATAAAGAATGTACATTGACCAAAAGCCCTGTATTGTAAAACTCATCATAATCAAAACCTTTCAAAAGGGCTTTATGCATAAGCATATATTCACCAATAGCAAGTAAATCTACTCTTCCATTTTTTAAATTCGCAAGGTTTCCCGTGTCTCTTGATAGATTTGAAAGATTATGAAAATCTCTATCACGCAATATAGTATAAGTGGCACTTCTGACAGGTCCTGCATCAATAGTATTCACTTTTTTAGCATCTTCAAAAGTTTTTATCTTTCTACTACTTTTATGTTGAAATATATATACTTTATTAAGCACAATAGGACCAACCCACTCAAATAGATCTTCTCTTTGCTCTACGCGTGCTGTAACAAAAAGAAGATGGTTTTTCTTTTTCAAAGTCTCTTGATAGGCTCT
>JAGYNS010000325.1 GCA_018399655.1 Campylobacterales bacterium | reverse complement strand
CTTTTCTTCTTCAATATCTTTACAGTCTTTTATTTTTTGTTCTATCTCTTCTTTGTTTAGTGGATGATCTGTCTCATTTTCATCTTGAGTTGGGTTTTCTATAAGCTCAATATTTTCAGGGAGTTTTTCATAAATCCAATCAAAAAGTTTTTTTGTCCCTCGATTGTGTGATACAGATATTCCAAAAAGATCATCTTGATCGATCCCAAAGCTAAAAAACTCCCAAAGTTTTTCAAGTTCGCTATCGTTGTCAATTTTATTGACTACTAGTGCTAAAGTTTTCCCAAGCTTTTGGAGTTCATAAAATAATGCTTTATCGCTATCTTCTGGAAGTTTTTTTCCATCTACCATAAATAAAACAATATCAGCCTCTTTTGCTGTTTGGATCGCTTTTCTTTTTACATGGGTAAATATCGCATCATTTGTTTCATCTATTCCACCTGTGTCAAGCATCAATACAGGCTTATCATAAATAACGATCTCTCTTCGTCTTATATCTCGCGTTGTTCCTGCAAGATCACTTACAATGGCTACTTTTTTACATGCAAGTCTATTAAAAAGGGAGCTTTTCCCCACATTTGGCGGTCCTATTAGGGCTATTTTTACCATTTTTTTCCTTATTCTACTTTTTGATCTTCATTTTTAAGATGGAGTGTTTGTGTAGGAAATGCAAACTCTGCACCATTTTTTTCAATTATTTGTATAATCTTAAAATAGGTATCTTCTCGCACATCCATAAACTCACCCCAGTTGGTTGTTTTTGTAAAGTAGTAGCAAAATATATTTAAACTACTTGCCGCAAATTCACTAAAATATATATAGATAACATCTTGATGGATATCTGGGTGATTTTGAAGCATAATTTTTATATCTTGTACAATATTCTCCAAAGTGTCAGATGGAGTACTATAAGTGACTCCAATATTCATTTTGATTCGTCTTTTTCCCATTTGGGACCAATTTAAAATAGCACTATTTGCTAAAGTTGCATTAGGAACAGTAACCAAAGCTTGTGCAAATGTTCTTATTTTGGTACTTCTAATACCAACTGTTTCAATAATCCCTTCCACTTCAGGTGTTTTAATCCAATCCCCAACACGAAAAGGTTTATCGGTAAATATTACTAAAGATCCAAAAAGATTTGCAGCAGTATCTTTTGCAGCAAGCGCAAAAGCCATACCCACAAGTCCTAAAGAGGCTAAAAATCCACTGACATTATACCCCCACTCTTGCAAAATGGCAATAAATCCTATAATAAACATGAAAAATCGAATTGATTTGATAATAAAATTTGCAACATCTGTACTGACCTTATCTCCAAACCTATTGGTTACTTTATGGAGATTTTGTCCTAAAGTTGTAAGGAGATTTAAAATACCCCAAAAAATAACGACTATATATCCAGATCGAAGTAGGTGTGATACAACTTGATCAATCTCGTCATCAATTGGTAAGATGCTAATCGCAATACTCGCACCAATAAGAATAAAAAGGTAGTCAATTGGTCTATCGACTGATTCTAAAAGCTCATCATCAAATTTAGTAGCTGTTTTTTTTACAAGCTTCAAAGAGAGTTTGCGAAAAACTGCACGGAAAAGTTGAAAAAAG
>JAGYNS010000324.1 GCA_018399655.1 Campylobacterales bacterium | reverse complement strand
TCCTCTTGTTTTGGTCGATAAAAGGATAGCATAGATATACTGTTTTAACCTCTTATTCTAAACATTCAAAAAATTGCACTTTAGATTCGAATTGGCGCGTTAAATTTTATCCTAAGAGAATAAAACTTTCTTAAAAGTTGTTTGTTTTTCTTGGGGTATTATAGTTACAGCTACTTAGAATATCTTATTCTGTGTATGATATAGGGTTGGCATATCACTATAAGACTAATGAGCTAACAAAACCAATAAGCCCACCAAATACAGCACCCCAGACCACAAGCCATCCTAGATGCTCCTTGATTATTTGTTGTACTAGTTCTTTTACCATTTTGGCATTGAGTTCATCTAATCTTTGCCGTACCACTTTGTCTAGTTTAGCTGCAATATCATCAGTAATATTTTGATTGGTAAGATTTTCTTGTAAAGTGTTTTGGAAAGTGTCGGTGTGGACAATCTCATTGATAGAGTTTTTCATCTTTTTTTCAAAAGGCTCTTTCATCCCATTAAGTGCAGACTCTCCACCAAACATAGAAACTGCTGTTCCAAATTTTGATTCCATCACGGTAGCTTTTAAACTTTCAAAAGCGATAGAAAAATCTGTACTGTTGATCAGGTTTGTAAAGTCAAATTTTTTATCATCTTTACTTAATTCACTTTTGAAAAATTTTTCAAGGTTTTCTTGGGTAAAAAACTGCTCCATAATAAGGGTATGAATGGAGGTTTTAAACTCTTCAAATCGGTTTTCAACCACACCACTTCCATATAAAAGCGGAACTTTTTCAAAAAGCATATGAATAGCGATCCAGTTGGTCATAGAGCCACTTAAAGCAAACAATCCAATAGTTAAAATAATAGTATTATCAATGAGCAGCCCTAAGAGGGTAATAAAAAAAGCTATTAGATTAGTTATCAAGCTTTTATTCATAATTGTAAACTCCAATTTATTGTGTTTTCTCTTTTGCATTCTCAGAACTTTTGAGCTCTTCAAGTCTGCTATTGAGTCTTTCTAAAGTTTTTGCTTGGGTTTGATAGGAGATATCAGGAAGGGTGCCTCCCCACATCTCTTCAGCTTGGGAAAAACCTTTTTTAATCCCCTCTATAGCTTGTTCGAGTGCCTCTATATTATCTCCTGCAAAGCCAAGGACAAAGTCAGATACTCTTGTAGATGTTTGTGATATACCAAAAAAGCCATTTTCACTAATAAGCTCACTTGCTTCTTCAGGGTTGAGTTCTGTAATTGGTTTCCCCTCATAGCCTATATTTGCAAGTGAAAGTCCACTTTGGGTTTCTTCCCCAGATAGAAAACTAAATATCTCTTTTTGAGCACTTATATTATCTTTATTTAAAGCTCCCGCATCCATTGCAAAAAGAATAATTTGAGCATTCATCGAAATAGATACTTCTACAGCTGATTTTTCAATCTTAGAGAGTATATCATCCTCTTTGCCCTTTGCACTTTCAGTATGAGCAATCTCTTTGGAAGGTGTTTCAACACTATTTTGAAGGTATGGATTTTTTGTAATTGAATTTACCATAAGTTATCCTTTTCTTAAATATAGCTTATTCTATAACTTTAAATATTAAAAACTTCTTAAAAATAAATATTAATA
>JAGYNS010000323.1 GCA_018399655.1 Campylobacterales bacterium | reverse complement strand
CAGATATTGCTTTTTCAAGATTTTTTAAAAGAAGTTGTTTTTTATAAAACAAAAGGCTATGCAAATAAACTTTGGTTTATGTATAATGTTTTACTTTTTGATTTACATTTACGAAATACTACAAGCAATGAGATAAAAAGAGTTATAAAAATACTGCTTCATATCTCAAATATACTTCGCTCTTATATGGTGATGTCACAGAATGTTGGACTTACACATTTTTCTGAGTTTTTTGGCTCGACTTTACGAAGGCAAGAAAAAAATAGATTTCAAAATGTAGCTTCCAATATCATCTCAAATGGAACAACAAAAGTTGAAGCAAAAATAGCACCTGATGCAGTATTTGGTAATGAAATGATAAAGTATAAACTAGCTTTTGATAAAGAGATAATCAAAAGAGAATCAGTAGAGATAAAGCACTCATCACAAAAATGTTTTCTAAATACCAACCACTCAAAGCGGAATTATCATTTTTGTGTACATTTTATAAGAGAAGAAGAGAGAACAAAAAATACTGGCTTGGAAGTTAGGCTTTATCGATTTCACCATCTAAGAGAAAAACTTAAAAAACAAGCAATAAAGCTCAACAACTTTTTATATAAAGAATCCAAAATCATCAGCAAACTTGATTTTTATAGAAAGTTTCATCCAAATAAAACTATGGTCTTACAAAATGAAGAGTACTTAAAAGATGAGTATATTGATATATCCAAACTTATTACAAGTATAGATGTAGCTGGTGATGAGAACAGAACTCCGCCAGAAGTTTTTGCACCTATTATCAAGTACTTGCGGAGAGATATAAAAAAGCTTGATGGCTTCAAAGAAGATTATATTAAGCATCAAAGAGATGGGCATGATTTTGTAGAAAACTATCGACTAAGACTCTCTGTTCATGCAGGGGAAGATTTTAGTCACATAGTAACAGGTATGAGAAAGGTGCATGAGACTGTAAAGTTTTATAACATGGGCGAAAAAGATAGACTAGGTCATGCACTAGCTATTGGGCTTAATCCTAAAACATGGGCAAAAAAGAACCTTGACATCTTTGTAACAAAGCAAGAACACCTTGATAACCTTGTATGGCTCTATCATCAAGCAAACGAGATAGATGGTTATTTTAAGTTTACCGATAGACTAAAATCAAAGTATGAAAAAATAGCATTAGAGTTGTTCAAAGAGATATATCGTGATGATATAAAAGCAACTTTGGATGACATATATAAAGCTTGGAAACTTAGGGAGTATTGCCCAGATCTCATGTTTAATAATAATGATTTTGCAAAGAGAGATGAGTATGTAGAGCCTAATCTTTTTAATACAGAAAAATACCCATTCTATGATGTAGCAAAAAAAATATATAAAAAATATCACACATGTGAAAGTGTAAGAAAAAAAGGCGATGATGTTATAAAAATAGAATATGATGATATAAATAGAGATGGCTACCATAAGTATTTTATTACCAATGATGATTTAGATTTGATAGAGGCTGTACAAGATAGACTGATACAAAAGTTTTGTGATAAGGGGATTGTTATAGAGACCAATCCATCATCAAATATTTACATAGCTTATATTGACTCTTACGATGAACATCCAATTTATAGGTGGT
>JAGYNS010000322.1 GCA_018399655.1 Campylobacterales bacterium | reverse complement strand
TCAAGATTTTTAACCATAGGTTTAAATTTCTTTTTCGCTTTTGGATCGATACTTTGTGAGCTTGTAATACTCGCTCCAAGGGTAAAAAACAATGATGTAAGAGGTTTGCTTCCTAAAAGGGCTGCATAATAAATAGGTGGGATATGGTAGATATCCTCATCATTTATGGTCTTAGGAGAGAGTTTATGGATAAGCTTGATGATCTCAGGCTTATTGTGCCATACGCAGTTATGTATTACACTTCTTCCTAGATTGTCAGTGACAGAATAATCAAATCTTACATTACTCACAAGTTCATTAAAAAGTTTTAGATTGCACTCTGTAGAGGTAACTTTGTGTAATACAGTCCATCCCAAAGCATCTTTAAAATGTCGATCTACTTTTCTACTAACAAGACTACTTAAATTGTCTCTAAAATGTTTACAAGTACTAGGGGAAGAGTCATCTCTTTCAAAAACCCATACAACATATTCATAAAAAATATTATGATTTTTAGAGTTGAGCATATGGATATTGACGCCACTTTTGATATAAAGGCTAAAAAGTGCAAAATCATCATACATTAAAGGTTTGAAAAAGAGAGGATCCCCTTTTGAATCGTAGATATTGACAATATATTCAGTATCATCTACAGGTTTTTCATGTTTTAATAAAAGCTGCACCACTTGAAGATACAATCCATCAGGGTCTATAAGTTCAACCAAAGCTTCATCTTTGATCTTCACTTTTCCATCAATATGTAAAATAATATTGTTAAGAATTTCATATACACATAGTCCATCTTTATCTTTAATTTTTGGATCTATATGGTGTATAAAAAGTAATCGAATAATATCCACATACTCCATAGCATCATATACGAGTTTATGAAGTACTGTTTCCCCATGAGGGTTTTGTATATTTGGATCAATCCCATTATCCAATAAAAATCGTATAAGCTCTTTATCTCTAATAGCAACCGCATTAAAAAGCCCTGTTTCCCCTTTGCTATCAAGTGCATTGATCTCTCCACCATACTCAAGCATCATCTCTACACTTCTTATGATACTTTGTCGTAAAGGTTGTTCCGATTTTTCTTTGAGTTCTGAAGCCCGAAGAACCAGTTCCATCATGATTGTATTGCCACTGAGTGTTTTTTCGTTGGCATTGGCTTTATTCTCTAAAGCTATTTGTACAATCTCTTCTGCCTCTTTTTCACCCCTTAAAGCAGTATTATAAAGGAAAGATTCCCCTTTTGCATTGAGTTGGGTTGGGTCACAACCAGCTACAATAACTTCTTTGGCTAGGATATCGTTTTGTTCTACTTGAGGGTGTTGCATGAGCGTATTGCCCTCTTCATCTTTTGCATTGAGTTCAATATTTTCTAAAGTAAGGAGATACCGTACAAACTCATAATCCCCATAAGACAAAGCATCATGAAAAGCATGTCTTTTTCTATTGTCAAGTGTATTGATATCTGCACCATTTTTAATAAGGGTTCTTGCCATAGTAAAGTTTCCAGATACTATAAGATTTTGTAAAAGGCTTCTTCCATAGTCATCTTTTTGATTTATATCAACTTTTGGATGGGATAAAAGAGTTTTCAATATATCGTTGTTGTCTCGTTCAATCGTGATATCAACAGCATTTT
>JAGYNS010000321.1 GCA_018399655.1 Campylobacterales bacterium | reverse complement strand
TGTCAATTTTTTATTTGTGAAGCTGGTAGAAAAGCTAGAGATGCAAACAGTGAATTATAAAGCAAAAATAGCTATAGGGGATTTTATTGCGTATGATATAGAGCAACTTAAGGGGCTTTTTTATGAGCTTGCTATCACTTCATCAAATCAAAGAACCATAGATGCAATCGATACAAAAATAGTAAAAGTGATACAAAACCTAGAGAAAAGTTTAGAAGTTTTAGAAAATGGTGGAACCCTACAAAGGGTAGTTCGACTCAATATTGTCAATCTAAAAAGTATAAAAAAACAGATCGTGTATACCAAAGATTTAAGCGAGCCTATCACTTTAGAGGTTTTGGATATCCGTCCAAAGATTGATGAGTTTATCATTTTAAAAACAAAACTTATCGATCTTATGACTCAAAGAGAAAAACTTTCTCGCAGTAAAAATCTTGAAGGGTTTTTTTCAAAAATCCGAGAGATAAAAATTTTCAATAAGTCTATCCCTGCTTTTTTTACAAGGTTTGCCGAAAACAACTCAAGAATTTTGTATGACTCCCAAAAAGAGCTTGAAAAGATAGAGCAACAAATTGAAAATAAAAAACGAGAGTATATACTCATAGAGTTGTTTTTGATTGGGAGTATTCTAGGGGTTGTTTTGATATTTGGGTATATTATCGCTAGAAATATCAACAATACCAATAAAGCTTTAGATGATCAAAAGCATTTCACTAGAGGGATACTAGATGCCCAATCAAATATCGTACTTGTTACAAGTGGTGAAAAAATTATCGATGCCAATAGGGCGTTGTTTGAGTTTTTAGAGGAGTATAATACTTTAGAGGAGTTTACAAAAGAGCATGATTGTGTGTGTGACTTTTTTATTGCTTTTGAAGATGATGAGAGATATATCCTTAAAAAAGATTATGGTGAAGACAATTGGGCAGAGCATGTATATCACAATCCTCATCAAGAGCATCTTGTCGCTATGAAAAAAGATGATCAGATACACCACTTTAAACTAAGTATTGATAGACAATCATTTGTCAACGATGAGCATATATTGGTAATAGCACTCAATGACATAACAACTCAAGTGATAATACAAAAAGATCTTAAAGAGCTCAATGAGACCCTTGAAGTAAAGGTAAAAGAGAAAACCCATCAACTTCAAGACTTCAATGATAACTTAGAGCAAAAGATTATCATAGAGGTAGAGAAAAATAGAAAAAAAGATCAGCAACTTCTTGAGCAATCAAAGCTAGCAGCTTTAGGGGAGATGATAGGAAATATTGCCCATCAGTGGAGACAGCCCCTTTCTATAATATCCACTTGTGCTAGTGGAGTGAGTATGAAACACCAGTATGGAATTCTAAAAGAGGAAGAGATAGAAAAGGATATGGAGCTGATTGTTCAAAATACGCAACATCTTTCAGATACTATTAATACCTTTAGAGACTTTATCAAAGAAAACAATAGTAAAGAGAAGATATTAGTTGATATTAAACAGAGTATTGAAACAGTTCTACAAATCGTCAAAGCTTCTTTAGAAAATAACTATATCGAAGTGGTTTTTCACTGTGAAGAGGATATTTTTAAAACTATGGCAAAAGGGGAGTTTACACAAGTGATGGCAAACCTTCTAACCAATG
>JAGYNS010000320.1 GCA_018399655.1 Campylobacterales bacterium | reverse complement strand
TACCAAAAAAGATACCCAAAACTAGCCATAAGCTGGATAAACACACCAAACTCTTCTACTTTTGCGATTTGAAGTATAAAAAACAGTATCAAAAACAGAGGCACCGCCCAATACACAAGCATTGGTTTTTTATTTATAGTTTCACTTGTATATGCCGTCACAAATGTAAAAAAAGCTATCACCACAAAAGCAAATTTCCAAATAACACTATCCATAAGAAATGCTTGCCAAAAGATTATTGGCAAGTGAATAAGTGTGGTTGTAAAGGCTTGTATAAATTTCAACTTATCAATCATCTTTAACTAACTCCAACTTCTCTACACTCATACCATAAAGCATTATCTAAAACCATTGCTTAACTCTTATGAAAAAATATATCTATGTTCATATCTTTTATAAATTCCTCTTTTATATCTGCATCCATAGGATTTTCTCTAGCTTGTTTAATCTTTTCCTCTATCCAAATAGCCACTCTATCGGTCACATTTTCAAGAACTCTTTGCTTTACAAAAGGGGGATATTCTTCAAGTAAAGGGACAAAACAATCCATATCAATACTTTTTATAAACTCTTGTATCTGCTCATCGCTGCTATTTTTGAAAAAATCTTCTATATTCATTGTTACCTACTTGTTTAATAAATCTTCAATTGCAATACTCTGAGAAATATTGAGTCGATTGTAATACTGATTCATCCTAAGTCCATAACTGCTCAAATAGATAAGCTTTAGTTCAAACTTTGTACTTTTTTTGATCCCATATTCTATAAATTTTTCTACTTTATTTTCGATACTACTTACATCTTTTTGAGTCAAAGAGTACTCTTTGTTATGATATTTACACTCCACAATATCATAAAGCCCCTGCCCATACTCTACCACAAAATCTATCTGAGCTCCACTTTCTTGGCTATCTTGAGATCTATATTGCCAATAGTAATGGTTCTTATAAACTCCATTTGTTCCTCTAGCTTTTAAATAAAGATCAATATTTATCAAACAAACACTTTCAAAAGAAAAACCAGCCCACGAGGCATAAGAGGTTGTTTTTTGGGTTTGAGCCCAGTGTCCTTTGGGAAATTTTGCTATTTTATTTTTGCTATAAGGCTCTATCCATTTGTGATAAAAGATAGAAAACGGATCACTGGCTATATATCTTGTTTCTCTTTCATCGTTGAACTTTGCAATTGACTCTATAAAACCACACTGTTCAAGCTCTATAAGAACATTTTTGAGCTTTGAACCCATTTGAAAATCAGTTTGTGCCACAATTTCTGAGGTATTAAACCCTGATCTTTTTGATATGAGTAGATCCATGATCGATTTGTGCATTTTAAATCTCTCACGAAAAAGCGATTGGAAAACACTATCGTATTCCCCATAAAGCTCCCCATTTATATCAAAAAAAAGTTCATCTATATTTTGAGCGATGGTTTTGGTGTTGTCAAGATAGCTAAGATATTTTGCAACTCCTCCAAAAACCATATAGGTATCGATCACTGTTTTGTCATCGACCAAAAATCGTTTCTCTTGTTGAAGGTACTCTTTGGTCTCTTGAAGATTAAAAGGGAGCATCGCTAGAGTTTTTGTCATTCTTCTATTAAATGAACCTTGCGAGTCGTGGAAGATTTTGCTGTTTATCCAGGAAGC
>JAGYNS010000032.1 GCA_018399655.1 Campylobacterales bacterium | reverse complement strand
CCTAGCAGTTGCTAACCAGTGCTATGTGATAGCAAGTGATAGCTGTAATGAGGATATGGCAAAAAGTAGTGCAATAATCTCCCCTTTTGGAGAGGTTACAAAAAATGATTCAAAAAAAGTGATCAGCTCAGATTTTGACCTAAAGCAGATCAAAAAGATGAGAAGATATCTTCCTGTTATCTCTTAATATAGATTGTAAAGTCATTCTCTAAATAATCCTCTTTAATAGTAAAATTGGCGTTCAGTCTTTGTACTATTTGAATTATATCTGTTTTTTTTACCCCATTGAAGGTAAATCCTTTTAAAGAGTTAAAAATCAGTGCTTTATAGCTATGCTCATATATCCTTTGTATAAACTGTTCAACTTCATCAATCTCAAGAATATTTAAAGCTCCACTTGAGAGATACACATCCGCTTTTGGTAGGGGGTCAAAAAGTATATCTTTTTGATAAAAATTTATTTGAGGGAATCTTTGTTTCGCTTTTTTGATCATCTGTTTTTCACAATCAAGCCCAATATACTCTTTAAGAGCCATACCATTTTTTAAAAGATAGTTGTAATATTCACCAAATCCGCACCCTGCATCCACGATTGACAATGAACTGAGATCTTTTTTGATAAAAGAGGTGATCGCTTCGAATCGTTTATATTGGCTCTCTTGGTTTTTCCAGTGTACCCCCTCAGCGCTTACCCCATATTTTTTTATCGCTTCTTCGTAGAAGTGTTTATTGTTGTATATCACTACTTTTTAATTTGCTCTATTACGACACGATTATCTTTTAAAAATTTTGAAACAACTTCTGAGTTGGTATGTTCATATGCTCTATCATATACAATACGGACAATTCCACTAGCAATAAGATTTTTACTACACTCACTACATGGCTCCAAAGTGACATATATAGTAGCTCCTTCTATTGCTATCCCTCTTCTTGCAGCCCAAATAAGTGCATTCATCTCTGCATGTATCTCATAGGTTTTTGACCAATCATGATGATCTTTAGTATACTCATTTTCCCAGTGTTCACAACAGTTTGTATAGCCTGCTGGCGTTCCATTGTATCCAGTACTAAGGATTCGCCCATCTTTTACGATTACCGCTCCTACTTGCTTTGAGACACATTTACTAGCACTTGCAATCTCATGGGCTATATTGATAAAATTTCTATCATTTAACATCTTTTTATTCCTCTAGTTCTCAACGATGTGACCTACAAATTTTGACATATTGTCCAAAATCTGTCCACCTTTGCGAAATCCTAAACCACACGCTTCATAGGCATAAAACACCCCTGCTTGGTAGTGGTTACCTGCACTATCTTGTGGATACTGCATATACTCTTGGTATACCATTTTAAAGTTCTCATATACCCCATCAGTTTTAAGTTCAAGTGAGTTGTCACTATTGACTATAGCAACATTGGCACCCTCTCTTCCAAAACATGGTTTTTCCACTTGCTTTTTATTTTCCAATGGCTCAAACGATGTTTCAAGTAGTAAAGGATGGTTTGGGTACAAGTCCCATAAAATTTTGAGCATCCCTTTACTTTGAAATAAAAGGGTATACGAGGGGTTAATGATAATCGCCTTTTGGTTTTCAATAAGCTCAGTTACAATGAGTGCTAACTCCCCTTCATCAATAGCTATATCTTCCCAAGGGATCAATTTAAACCAAAACTCATAAAGCGTTTCATCTTTACTAATCCCATCATTGCTAAACTCTACTTTATCAATATATTCATAGGCGGTTTCATATCCAACTTCGCTGGCAATATGTTGTAGAAGTTTTGTAGTATTTTCCTCTTCATCATTCCCTCTTATAGAACTAAAAAGTATTTTCCATCCAAGTTTTTTATAGTGCTCTTCAAACTGATCAATATCGGTATCAAGTGTGATAAGTCGTTTAAAATTGTCTTTGATCGCTTCATATAAAGAGTTAAATTGGCTACTTTCATCTAAGCCATTTGCTTTTAACAAAGCCCATTGGATAATAGCTGTTTCATAAAGAGCTGTTGGGGTGTCGGCATTAAATTCTATAAGCTTTATAGGCTTTCCATCAAGTCCACCTGCTAGATCAAATCTTCCATATAGATGCCAGTGAACATCATTTTCC
The DNA here is from genome assembly GCA_018399655.1 of Campylobacterales bacterium. Taxonomy (GTDB): domain Bacteria; phylum Campylobacterota; class Campylobacteria; order Campylobacterales; family Arcobacteraceae; genus JAIOSF01. Next base: position 13,660 of record JAGYNS010000032.1, on the reverse strand, counting down.
CACGATTTTTTGATAACTTCAACTAAATTAAAAGGGATATTAAGCTCATGAAATAGCTCATTATCTATTACATACTGTGCTGCTTCGCAGTACATATCATAAAGCTCATTAGTAGCATTATAAAAAGCTTCCGCTTGAGCTTCGGTAATGGTTACCACCTCATCACTTACATAAGAGGTGGTGTCACTATCTGTATGCCATGTAAATCCTATAGATTCTAGGTACTGATCAGTAAGTGGTTGGAGTTTTTTAAGTTGTATCATCACTTATCCACCAAAAATTGATCGAGAGCCACTCGATCTGGTGTTGCTAAAAAAGCCACTTTTTTTAGTGGAAGTGGTTTTTGTAGTGGTTCCACTGGTCGCTTTTTTAAAGCTATCTACACTTCTTGAAAAGGTAGATGGGTTTTTATAGCTGGTTCTTCTGTTTTGCTGATAGTTTTGATTGTTAAAAAGTCTATTTCCAATGTAGCTTCCTATAATAGCCCCAGCAGCACTTGCAAGAAGTGCTTCCCCTAAACTTAATCCACCCATCCCATTTGGATTGGTAAGGTTTGAAGTTCCATTATCTATTTTAGCAGCTTCCGCTTTGACTAAAGCATCTATCTCCTCTTTAGTTAAAATTCGATCTTTTCCATCTTCTCTTAACACAATAGTGGTACTTGTACTTGGAAACTCATCAACTATTGTGTAGCCCCCTTGTGGTGTTTTTTCGATCACCACAAATGCCCCTTGTTTTTGTGCAGCTTCAGTCACTCCGCCACTCATACCATTTTGACCATTTGCATTTTTATCTTCACAGCCACTAAGACCCACAACCAAAGAGGCACCAAGCCCTCCTACTACCGCATAGTTTGAGATTTTTTTAAGAAAATATTTTTTTGCCATTTTTATCCTAAAAGCTCTTTTACATTGTCTATTGGTCGCCCAATCACTGCACGATCCCCTTGTATTACGATTGGTCGCTCTACTAGTTTTGGGTTTTGTACCACAAGGTTTATAATTTCATCTTGAGTTTTTGACTCATCTTTGATCTCTAGCTCTTTATACTCTTTTTCTTTTGTTCGAAGCATATCTCTTACATCAGAGATTCCAAGCTTTTGCATTAGCTCTTTAATATCATTTGCACTAAACTCACTTTTTAAGTATTCAAACACCTCATACTCTACACCCATCTCATCTAAAAGGTTTTTAGAGTCTCTACTTTTTCCACACCTTGTATTGTGCCAAATAGTGATCATGAATCCTCCTGTTTATTGAAGTTAACTTTTATAGCACTTTGGAGTCTATTGATTGATTCTTCTACCCCTAAAACAGCTATAATATCGTACACGGAAGGTGCTTGTGTCCCCCCTGTTAAAGCTATTCGTATAGGTTGGAAAAGTTGAGGAAATTTTAAGCCATTTTGCTCAATAAAAGGTTTTGTAATCGCTTCAATATCCACTGGCGTATGAAGTTCTTTATTTTCCTCAAGAAGTTGAATATAGCTTTGAAGCATATCGGTTGTCTCATCTTTAATAAACTTTTTTACCCCTTTTGATTCATATCCTGTTGGCAATTTTAAAATATTCTCAATCGCACTTTTCAGTTCAATTAAGGTATTTGCTCGCTCTTTACAAAGATCTAATACCATCTGTTTTTTATCATGTCCATGAATTTCACACCCATGAAACTTTAGATCTTCAGCCAATCGATCATTGGAAACATTTTTGATATAGTGAGCATTGAGCCAATCAAGCTTTTCTTGATTGTATGCAGAAGCTGATTTATTGATATCATTTGGATCAAAAAGCTCAAGCATCTCCTCCATACTAAAAATCTCTTGATCCCCATTTGACCATCCAAGTCTTACAAGAAAGTTTAAAAGAGCTTCAGGGAGATACCCCAATCTTTTATACTCCATCACATCCATAGCTCCATCTCTTTTAGAGAGCTTTTTCCCTTGCGGGTTGTTGATCATAGGGATATGGTAAAATTTTGGTATTTCAAATCCAAGTGCATTATAGATCACAATCTGTTTTGGAGTATTTGAAAGATGATCATCACCTCGAATCACATCACTTATTTGCATCAAGGCATCATCAATAGCTACCACAAAGTTATAAGTTGGCATCCCATTACTTCTGGCTATTACAAAGTCATCTACTTGATTTGCATCAAACTTCATAGAACCCTTTACTCCATCTTCAAACTCAATAATCCCCTCTTTTGGAGCTTTTATTCTTATCACTGGCTCTATATCTTGAGGGATTGGTGGGAGCTCTTTCCCTGATTCTGGTCGCCAAGTTCCATCATATCGTGGAGTTTGTTTTGCATCTTCTTGCTTCTTACGAAGTGTCTCTAACTCCTCTTTTGACATATAGCATCTATAAGCTTTTTCTTCATCTAAAAGCTGTTGAAGATATTTTTGGTAAATCTCTGTTCTTCGACTTTGATATTCGATCACGCAATCGCTTGGCATTCCAACCCATTCAAAAGCATCAAGTATCGCTTGAACTGCTGCTTCATTGTTTCTTGCTGTATCAGTATCTTCAATACGGAGCTTGAATTCTCCACCTGTTTTTTTTGCCCACAAATAACTATAAAGTGCTGTACGAAGTCCTCCAATGTGTAAATACCCCGTAGGACTTGGTGCAAATCTTGTTATTGCCATATTATTATTTCCTTTTATTCTTGATTTACTTTTTCTATTGTTGCATGGATCCCTTTTTTGATCAACTGAAGATCAAAAGGCTTTACTATCCATGATGTTGCTCCTGCAGCTTTCCCTTTTTGTTTCATCTCCTTAGTCCACTCTGTTGAGAGAACCATAATAGGGGTTGATGCATAGTCAAGTTTTGAACGCAACTCTTTTATAAGGGTAATCCCATCCATATTTGGCATATTGATATCAGTAATAATAAAATCAAATTCATCTTCAGCTTGTTCTATTTTCTCTAAAGCATCAATACCATCTACGGCACTTTCAATATTTAAGTAGCCAAGCTCAAATAAAAACCCTTGAACCATATCACGAACCACTTGACTATCATCAATATAAAGTATTTTTAAACTATTATTATTTGCATCAATCATCATTATCCTTAAAATTGGTTAGGATCAAATCCAAAGTTTGTATCAAAACCACTGTTAAAATTTGCCATATGTGGATCACTATATCCATTTTGTACTGAAATATTACGAAGCATCATTATATCATTTTTTATATCAATATGCTCTGGACATACCATATTACAATTGCCACATAAAGTACAATCCCACACACCACTTGATTGTACCGTATCTATTTTCTCTTGAATATTTAGCTCTTTTTTATCATGTACATAGCGGTATACTCTTGTAAGTGCAAACGGACCTTTAAACTCACTATTTACCTCATACACTGGACATGAGCTATAGCAGCTATTGCATAAAATACAATTACTTTGTAGATCAATTGCTTTTTCATCTTTTGAGGTTATCTGTGTATCGCTTCTTTTATCTAAGTGAGCTTTTGAGTTTTCTAAACACCCTTTTTGATTTTCAAGATCAACCACAAGATCCCGTATAACTTTCGTATTTTTTAAAGGCTCTACAATATCTCCATCACTTAGGTGGGTTTTGCAAGCAAGCTTTTCAACTCCATTAACTCGAACTGCACAGCTTCCACATACCCCACTTCGACACCCACTTCGAAAGCTAAGTGTATGATCAAGTTTTGTTTTTATATAGTACAAAATATTTAAAAGACTATCTCTTTTTACTCTATTATCATCAATTAAGTATTCTTTTTCACATATTTTTAACTTCATGCAAACTCCACTTTAAATTGGTTTTTATTTTTCACAAGAGTTTTTTTCGCAAATTGTTTATTTTCACTAGGAAAATCGATTCGATAATGAGCCCCTCTACTCTCTTCTCTTTTTATTGCACTTCGAACTACAACTTCTGCAAGATCAAGCATATTGATAAACTCAATAAACTCTTTTAAATTTGTATTGTATGTTGATGATTTATCACTTATCCCCATTTGTGGAATCTGCTCTTTCCAAGCTTGAACTTTTTGTAAGGTTGATTCTAACTTTTGTTGTGTTCTGTAAAGTCCTACATTTTTATAAAACTCTACCCCTAAAAGTTTTTTTATACTATAAAAATCAATCTCATTTGGCAATGTAAAAAGTTTTTCAATACCATTTTTACTCTCTTTATATACTTGATACTCTTTATCTTCTAGTTGATTTTGCTCACAATTTTCTTGTGCTACTTTCCCTATATATCTTCCAAAAGTGATGATCTCTAAAAGTGAGTTTCCCCCCAATCTATTGGCTCCATGCACTCCATTTGAGGAACACTCCCCTACTGCATAAAGATTCTTTATAGAGGTTTTTCCCTCTTTATCTACATCAATTCCACCCATGGTGTAATGAGCCGCTGGCATAATTGGGATAAGATCAAGATCAAGTCTTTTTTTTGCAAACTCTAAGACTAAATTATACTCTTGTGGCATAGTCTGCTTTATCTTTTCTAGTCCTAAATGGCGAAGATCAAGATAGACATCTTGCCCCTCTTGCATCTTGTCTAAAATTGCTCTTGCTACCACATCTCTTGGGAGTAACTCATCGACAAATCTTTGACCATCTTTTGTGACTAAATATCCCCCTTCCCCTCTAGCACTTTCACTAATAAGAACAAAGTTCTTTTTTAACGCAGTAGGATGAAACTGGATATACTCCATATTTGATAGTTCAATTCCACTTTTTAGTGCAATCGCTATGCTATCTCCCGTGCTAGCATTACTATTTGTTGTAAAACCATGATATAAAGCTCCATATCCGCCTGTGGCTATAATAACACTTTTTGCTAGTATCTGTTTTACTTCAGAAGTAACCATATCAAGAGCCACAACCCCTTTTATACAATCATCTTCAACAATAAAACTTAAAAGCATATGTTCATTTAAAAACTCAATCCCCTCTTTTATACATGTATCATAAAGTGTATGAAGGATTTTTAACCCTGTATAGTCACTACTATAGCAAGCTCTTGGGTTTGAGGCACCCCCTAAAGATCGCTGTGCAATATTGTTTTTTTCATCTTTGCTAAAAGGAACCCCTATATCATCAAGCCATTGTATAGTTTCATTTGCCTTCTCACACATAAAAGATATACTTTGTTTATCCCCTAAGCCATGTGCTGATTTTAAAGTATCCTCTATATGGCTTTGTACACTATCGCCACTATTTTTTGATTGAAGAACACCATTGATCCCCCCTTGGGCTTGACAAGTTTGTGATTGAGTGGGATAAGTTTTTGATACTACTAATACTTTTTTTTCCTCTTTTTTTGCCTCTAGTGCAGCACTTAATCCTGCTCCTCCACTTCCTACTATCAATACATCTACCATATCTATCCTCTTAGTCCCAAAATTCTTCTAGCTCTTGCTCTTTTTTTTGTTTTTCTGCTTCCACTTGCCTTTCTAGCTCTTTCTCCTCTTGCAACTTTTTCTCTTGCTCTTGAGCTAGTAAGGCTCTCTCTTCTCTTGCTTTGATAATCTTTAGACGAACTTTTTGTTTTGCTTGATGTTTCATATCATCCTCTAAGTTCATAGCTTCAATTCGCTCATACGCTTTTTGGATCTCTTGCTCTTGGGTAAGAGCATTTTCACTGTTTTGGCTTTCATCTGTTTTTTCTTCAGCCACAAGCTTTTGAGGCTCCTCTTCCACTTGAGGTTTTTCTTCCACTTCATCTGAGACTTCAATATTTTTATCTACTGCATAGTCTCCAGAATCAAAGCTTATCTTTTTAGCCTGTTTTTCAAGATCTGATCTTAACTGTTTTTGCTCTTTATTTTTTTTCTTCTTTTTTTTAGAGCTATTTATTGAATCACCTGACTCAACCATCCGTTTAAGCTCTTCATACTCTGCCATAATTTTTTCATATTTTGCAAACTCCATTAATAAAAAGCTTGGCTTCCCATCTCTTAAGATGATAGCCTTGTCTATTTTTTTCCCCAATATCTTGTCGAATATAGATTTGCTTTTTCGAATAAGCTCTGTGGATGAAAACATCTCATCTGATTTATAAAGTAATAATCCCATTACGAACCTCAATTTGTATTATAAGATGTATTATAACACATTATCCTAGAAACTCCTCTATATTTTTCTCAATACCTTTCAAAAGCCTCTGCCTAGCTTCAATTGAAGCCCATGCTATATGTGGTGTGATTATCAATCTTGAGCTATCTTGTATGGTTAATAGCGGATTGTTTTTTTCTATTGGCTCTTTAGAAGCTACATCTGTTCCAAAGTATATATCTGCTCCACTATTAAGTGCCTCACTTATATCTTGTTCATTTACTATTCCACCTCGACCAAGATTAAGTAATATTGCCCCTTTTTTTATTCTCCCAATATTGCTACGATTGATAAGATCTTGTGTATTTGCATTTAAAGGAGCATGGATAGAGATAATATCACATTGAGATAAAAGCTCATCCAGTGACTTTTGAGTGTAATTTGTATTATTATTTGCACCACTAGTTGAGTAATAACTCACATTACAACCAAATGCTTGTGCTACTTTTGCTACTCCTAGTCCAATCTCACCTAGCCCTATAACTCCAAAGTTTTTCCCATCTAGCTCAAAAAATGGCTTATCAAGGTGGGTAAATACATCATTATCTTGCCAACTATTTTTCCCATATTGATCATAATAATCTACTCTTTGTACAAACTGTAATACAAATGACAATGTGAGTTGTACTACGCTCATTGTTGAGTATCCAGCTACATTTTTTACCTCTATTTGCTTTGTTTTTGAATATTCAAGATCAATATTGTTCATCCCCGTTGCTGCGATACAAATAAGTTTTATAGCACTATTATCCATAATATTTTTATCTATAACTACCTTGTTTGTTACAACGATATCCGCATCTTTTACACGACTAAGTGTTTCACTGGGTGTTGTTGTTTGAAAAATCTCAACTTCTCCAAACTGATTAAAACTCTCCAAACTTACATCACTTCCTAATGTTTTTGCATCTAAAAAGACTATTTTCATACTCTATCCTTTTTTAATTTTTGTCATTTTACCACTTTATTATTTAAGACTTAAGATTGCTCTTGTATAATACAATTTATCTACAAAAATTATTGAAACTACAAAAAGGTAACTGTATGGCTTTTCGCGAAAACACCAATGATATCATCGAAGGTATTATTGACAAAAAAGTTGATGGGAAGAAAAGTAAGATTCCCGCACAACTTGATTTTTATCAAAGTTTAACTGGAATTATTTTAGCAATTTTTATCAAATTTCACCTACTCTTTGTCTCATCTATTCTTATAAGTAAAGATTTTATGTACTCTGTGGACAAATTTCTCTCTGGCTCTTTTTTAGTGAAAGGGGGAGACCCAGCGTTTGTAGCAGGGGCTGCCTTTTTTATATTTGTTGTTCTTGTGGTGCATGCATTACTAGCTGTAAGGAAATTTCCAAACTCATATAGACAATATCGAAACTTCAAATCCCATACCATGATGTACCCACACAATGACACTAAGCTATGGGGCGTACAGATCATCACAGGATTTATTCTATTTTTCTTCGCTTCTATGCATCTGTATCAAATGATGAGTGAACCCTCAAATATTGGTCCATATTTAAGCTCAGATAGAATTTGGACTGATAATGCTTGGGTGATGTATATCATTTTACTCCTTGCTGTTGAACTTCATGCAACTATTGGACTGTATCGTCTGGCTATAAAATGGGGATGGTTTCAAGGAAAAACCTATAAAGCCACAAGAGAAAAGCTCAAACTGGTACGAAATGGGATCATTATTTTTTATCTAGTTTTGGGAACTCTTTCTTTGGCTGCGTATATGAAAATAGGATATGAGCATCAAAATAATTATGGGGAGAGATATATCCCTACACATAAGGTGGTAGGATCATGAAGATATTTTATACAGATACACTTGTAATAGGTGGAGGTCTTGCGGGACTTCGTCTTGCAATTTCTACACAAAAAGCGGGACACAAAACAACAGTCCTTTCACTCATACCAGTAAAAAGATCTCATAGTGCTGCAGCTCAAGGGGGGATGCAAGCAAGTCTTGGAAATTCTATTATGGCAAAAGGGGATAATGAAGATATCCACTTTGAAGATACCGTCAAAGGGAGCGACTGGGGATGTGATCAAAGAGTTGCTAGGATGTTTACCCATGTTGCCCCTAAAGCGATACGAGAACTTACCGCTTGGGGAGTTCCTTGGACAAGGATTAAAGCTGGAGAGAAAAGCGTAGTGATCAACTCCGAAAATACCACTATAACTGAAGAAAATGATGTGCACGGATTGATCGCCTCAAGAGATTTTGGTGGAACCAAAAAGTGGCGAACCTGCTACACTGCAGATGCTACTGGGCACTCTATGCTTTATGCTGTTGCCAATGAAGCAATTAAAAACGATGTGAGAATCTTAGAAAAAAAAGAAGCGGTAAAACTGATCCATAAAGATGGAGTATGTTATGGAGCGGTGATAAAAGATCTTATGACGGGTGAAATTGAAGCGATGCTCTCCAAAGCTACTGTTATAGCTACAGGAGGATATGGAAGAGTTTATGAAGCAACTACCAATGCGGTAATTTGTGAAGGGACTGGAGCAGCTCTTGCTCTTGAAACTGGAATTGCACGACTTGCTAATATGGAAGCGGTACAGTTTCACCCTACAGGACTAGTTCCAAATGGTATTTTGATGACTGAGGGGTGTAGAGGTGATGGTGGAGTTTTAAGAGATGTAGATGGATATCGATTTATGCCAGATTATGAACCTGAAAAAAAAGAGCTTGCGAGTCGTGATGTGGTAAGTAGACGGATGACGGAGCATATAAGAAAAGGGAAAGGGGTAAAATCCCCTTATGGTGATCACCTTTGGCTTGACATCTCTATACTAGGTCGAGAACATATTGAAAAAAATCTTCGAGATATGCAAGATATCTGCCAAAGCTTTTTAGGGATCGATCCAGCTGAGCCTGGAGTTTGGATCCCAGTTCGCCCTATGCAACACTACTCAATGGGTGGAATAAAAGTTGATCACACGGGACAATCACCTCATCTTAAAGGATTGTTTTCATGTGGGGAAGCCGCTTGCTGGGATCTGCATGGATTCAATCGTCTTGGTGGAAACTCTGTAGCTGAAACAGTTGTTTCAGGGATGATTATAGGGGAATATGTCAATGAATTTTGCCAAAACTATGATGTAAGCTTTGATACAAAACTAGCAAAAGAGTTTATGCAGCAGTTTGATAGAGAACAAGATCTCATCCTTTCTAATATATGTGATCTTGTCCATAAACCAAATGAACTTAGTATCTATGATATCAGAGATAAGATGCGAAAAATTATGATGGATAAGGTTGGGATCTTTCGAACAGGAAAAGAGCTCCAAGAGGCTCTTGATGAGCTAAAAGTTTTATACAAACAAAGTGAAGGGGTCTATATCCGAACAGGAAGCAAGTCTGCAAATCCTGGACTAATAGATACTCTAAGAGTAAAAAAGATGCTCAAACTTGCTCTTTGCATCACAAAAGGTGCATTGCTTCGAACTGAAAGTCGAGGGGCTCACACAAGAGAGGACTTCCCAAAAAGAGATGACGCCAATTGGCTTAAAAGAACTTTGACATATTGGAAAAATGCAGAAGATTTAGAACCTGAAGTAGAGTATGAGGAGCTTGATATCATGTCTATGGAACTTCCTCCAGGATTTCGTGGGTATGGGAAAAAAGGGAATATTATTGAGCACGAAGATAGTGCCAAAAGGTTAGAGCAAATAGAGGAGCTAAAAGCAAAATATCCTGATATGGATAGATTTGAGCTTCAAAGTAGATTGATGCCAGTAGAGCTTCCAAAAATATACAGTGAGAAAAATGAAAGGGTAGGTGTAGGATATGAGTGAGAAAAAAGGAAGAAATTTACAGTTTCATATATTTAAATACAACCCTTTAGATGAAAATGATCGACCAAAGATGAAAACCTATGAGCTAGAGGAAACCCCTGGGATGACTATCTTTGTGGCTTTGAATTTTATACGAGATAGACTTGATCATACTTTGCAGTTTGATTTTGTATGTCGAGCTGGTATTTGTGGAAGTTGTGCTATGGTGATCAATGGAGTCCCTACGCTAGCGTGTCGTACATTAACTTCCTCTTTTGAAGATGGGCAGATCACCCTCCTTCCTTTGCCAATATTTAAACTTATAGGGGATCTCTCTATCGATACAGCCAACTGGATGAAAGATATGTCAAAAGATATAGAAAGCTGGATCCATACCAATGAAGAGACTATTATAGACGGTATTGAAAAACCGATGGAGCCTGAACTAGCCGATGAGATATTTGAACTTGATCGATGTATCGAGTGTGGGTGTTGTGTAGCAGCGTGTGGAACAAAAAGGATGCGACCAAAATTTAAAGGAGCCGTTGCACTTAACAGAATCGCACGATACGCTCTTGATCCACGAGATAAAAGAACCGAAGAAGATATGTATGAGATCATAGGAGATGATGAGGGGGTATTTGGATGTATGACACTTCTTGGATGTGATGACACTTGCCCAAAACACCTCCCACTACAAACAAAAATCGCGTATCTTAGAAGAAAAATGGTACAAGTAGGAAGATCGTAGGGTTGTATTTCGATTTTAATTCAATCGACATCCCCTTTTTACAAAAGTCTCAATCAGTTTATGATCTAATTTTGTTCGCAAACGATAGATAAGAGTTCGCAAGGAGCTATCCGATACGATATCCTCTTCCCAAAGGGTGTATTCAATGGTTTCAAAAGAGACTATTTGACCTCTATATGAAAAAAGTAGATCAAACAAGGCACTTTGTTTTGGGCTAAGGTCTATTGGACACTCTTGAAAATAGACCCTTTTTTCTTCACTATTATAAAAATACCCACTCCCTATTGCATACGCCGGACCCATTCGGACACCCAGCCGATTTTCTTTCGGACACTCAGCCGAAAAGTATTCGGACGGCTAGCCGATTTTGATTCGGACAATTTGGTTTTAAAATCGGCTGGATTTTATAAGTAGAAATTTCTCTCATATTTCACTACCATTCGTTAAAAAAATGAAAGGTAGTCATGAGGAGACTTTCTATGAAAAAGATTAAGGATGTATTGAGGTTGCGATTTGCAACTGATATATCTTTTAGACAAATAAGCAAGGCCTTGGATATTCCAAGATCAACTGTTGCAGATTACTGTAAAAGATTTACAATTACCAAATATGCTCTTGAGGAGTTTTTAGCTTTAGATGAAGATATTATTTATGAGCTATTATTCCCTGAGAAAAAGTTAGTTGCCAAATCTAAAACTACTAAACGACCACTTCCTGATATGGAGTATATCCATAAAGAGATAGCGAAAAAAGGGGTTACATTTGAATTACTATGGATGGAGTATAAAGAGAAACATCCAGATGGTTATGGTTTGAGCCAATTTAAAGAGCTTTATTATCAATATAAAAAGAAGTTACATCCAACTATGAGACAAACCTATATTCCAGGGGATCAAATGTTTGTGGATTATAGTGGACTTACAGTACCTTATCGTAATAGTGTTGCTGGAGAGGTATTTAAAGCTCAGATATTTGTATCAGTATTAGGACACAGTAACTGTGTGTTTTTACACGCTACCCCATCCCAGAAGCAAGAGTACTTTATAAAATCTCATATCTTAGCCTATGAATTTTATGAGGGAGTACCAAAGATCAATATACCTGATAACCTCAAAAGTGCCATTATTTCCAATAATAAAAATGGTATTGTAGTGAATGAATGTTATGCTGAACTATGTAGACACTATGGGTGTGCAGTAGAGCCAGCACGCCCTAAAAAACCACAAGATAAAGGGATAGTGGAACAAGCAGTGCAAGGGATACAACGATGGGTATTAGCAGTATTTCGCCATAGAGTATTTTTTAGTGTGGATGAGATCAATGAAGCTATTGCTCCACTTATGGATAGATATAACTCAAAAGTGATGAGACATATTGGGAAAAGTAGATATGAACTCTTTGAGCAAGAGGAGAAACAATACCTTCAACCATTACCTGCAAATAGATTTATCTACAAAGAGATCAAGGTTGCCAAAGTAGATATGTCATACCATGTACAGCTTCATAAATGCTACTACTCAGTACCATTTAAATATCTAGGGGAGAGTGTAGAGGTGAAGTATTCAACTACTTTAGTTGAAGTATACTATAAATCAAAGTGCATAGCGACCCACCCTAGAATATTTAGAGCTAATGAGAAATCAACATTTACTGAACATATGCCTACCAATCATGAGATGTATCATGAGAAGATGAACCCTGGACGACTTTTAAACTGGGCTGGAACCATTGGACCATCTACTAAAGAGTTTGTACAAAGAAGATTTGATGAAGCTCAGTATGTTGTCCATGTATACAAAGGGATTATTGCCATACTCAATAGATCAAAAATCTATGGCAAAAGTGAACTGGAACTTGCATTATCCTATGCAAACAGTATCAATGCAACCAGTGTAAAGTCCATTGAGTCAATACTCTCAAAAAAGCTCTATATGCAAGCTATGAATACTACAAGTAACCCAGCAATCAATGACCATGAAAATCTTCGTGGTCCACAATATTACAAATAAAACAAAGGAACAATACCATGAACCAAACAACTGTACTCAATAAAATCAATGATCTTAACTACCAAGGATTCAAAGAAGCCTACTTACGACAAATAGAGGATACCAACTATCACTCATTAAGCTTTGAAGAAAGAGTGTATAATCTTTTAGATTCTCAAGAGCTATTTATTCATAATAGAAAAATTGCTACAAACTTAAGAGCTTCTAAGATTAAAGATAAGCAAGCTGCAGTGGAAGATATAGAGTATCTAGCAAAGAGAAATCTTGATAGACAATCCATACAAGCACTTATTGCAATGGATTTTATTAGAAACCACCAGAACATAATTATAACTGGAAAAACAGGAACTGGGAAATCATTTTTAGCTCAAGCACTCGCTAATAGAGCCATACAAGATGGGTTTAAAGTGTACTATGTAAGAGTTCCAACCTTACTCGAAGATATTAAGATATCACGGGCTGATGGCACCTATACCAATCTACTGAAAAAATATTCAAAATTTCAGTTGCTTATATTAGATGACTTTGGCATATCCCCATTATCAACTGATGATGCTACCAATCTGTTTGAGATCATAGAAGATCGAACACAGATAAACTCAACCATCATCACCTCTCAACTACCTGTTTCACAGTGGTATGAGTATCTCAATAACAACACAGTAGCAGATGCAATATTAGATAGAGTAGTTCACTCATCACACAGGATCAAATTAGAAGGGGAATCGATGAGGAAATTGAAGAGCAAAATTAGTTAAATTAAGAAACCTTTCGGACACTTGTGCTATAATCACACCCAAGAGAATTTCTACTTACACACTGTCCGAATGATTTCTGGCTAGGTGTCCGAATGTATCGGCTGGGGCATATATAATCTCTTGCTCCTCTTGACTTATCTGTATATCTATATCACACAGTAGGTTTATCTTTGTATCATAATCACCTAGTATAGTATCTAAATTTGATAGATATGGAGGTCTTTTTG
>JAGYNS010000319.1 GCA_018399655.1 Campylobacterales bacterium | reverse complement strand
ACAAAGGCTATCTTTTCACCTTTGCTTATCTCCAAATTTATATTTTCAAGGACAGTTTTATTTTCACTATATCCAAAGCTTATGTTTTGTAAATCTATCTTATTTCTAAAATTTATTTTTTCTTCACCTAATTTTTCTCCATCATACATCAACTCATTGTGTATCACATCAAGTGACTTATGATAATACATTATTTGATTGTAACTACTTAGTAGTCTATTTGCAGATGGCATCAAACGATATAATCCTAAAATAAACATCGAAAGAATCCCTAAAGCACTTGAGATATCTGTTTGATATTTAAAAACTAAGTAAACAACAATGATAGATATAAGTCCAAATCCCAAAGTCTCTAAAAATATTCTAGGAAAATGGGACAATGACTCATGAATGATACCGCTTTTTGCGAATCCGTAACTTGCTGTATTAAATCTATCGAGTATGAGTTTGTCATTTGATTGGAGTTTTATAATCTTAAAATTACCCAAAGTGCTGTTGATAATCTCAAAAAATTCTTTTTGATATTTCTCTCTTATAACTCCTTGGATTTTTATCTTTTTTGATACTGTTTTGACCAAAAAAAGAGCATTGATACCCAAAAAAACAGTCATAAGCAATGTGATCTTCCAATTGACAAAAAGCATAGCACCGTATATAAGTACTACCACAAAAACTTCACTTATCATCATCAATATAGCAGATATCATTGTAGTAAGATATTGTGTTTCATTGATAATGGATTTTGAAAGTTCGCTACTGCTTTTACCTATAAAGTGATGATAGCTCATCCCAAGATAGTTTTCAAAAAGCCTATAAGCCAGCAGATGAGTTCGCCCCTTTGCAAACTTTGCAAGAAGATAAAAATAGACTAAGTTTAACCCGCCTCTTGCAATATAAAACAATATCAACAAAATCCCAAAAGCTATAACAAAATCCACCTCAGTACTAAAACTAAAAAAGTCATATACCGCCTTGTAGTATTGATTGGACTGTATCACTTCAAAGTCACTTGCTACAGATATAAAAGGCATAATAGCGGCTATACCCACTGTCTCAACCAATGCTACAAACACTGATAAAAAGATCAAAAGTACTAAAAATTTTTTATCGTGTCGTGTAAGTAGTGACCTTAATTTTTTATACAATTTACAACCTTTTTAACCATATATCCATACTGATTCTTTCGTGAATATATATTAACACTACTTTTTTTTATTAATGAATCTATATTAAGAAATTTAGATAAGCTTGCCTGATTATTAACCAACATACCCAAGTTTGTTGAGTTAATTAATTTTACAATGTCTGAGTTTTCATGACATGAAACTAAAATTGGTTTTTTTTCTAACATATATTCAAAAATTTTACCCGTAAGATTTTCATTACCTTTTTCAGTTTTATCTTCTAATAATAAAAATGCATCACTTTGGTGCTTTTGTTTTTCTAGTTCTTTCTTATCAAGATAACCAAGCCATTCAATGTCAAAAAGTATCTTATCTTTTTTTATGAATTCAAAAGGATTGTCTTGACTAGCAAATTTAAACTTTACCTTAAACTGTTTATGATCTTTGCAATACTCATTAAAAATATTTAAAATATAAGAGGGATCTCTTGTTATCCCTAATGTCCCCATATAAAGTACATTAATCT
>JAGYNS010000318.1 GCA_018399655.1 Campylobacterales bacterium | reverse complement strand
ATCACTCAATATAAACAACAAAAGAGACAAGAATGCAAAAAGAAGAGATACTTGATGTTCTAAATGAGTGGAATTGTTGGTCAAAACCATTAAGAGATAGTTTTTCACGCAAAGAGTATGAAGATGAAGTGCTTAAAAAATCTGATGTGCACGAGATCTTGTTTGTAAAGGGTGTAAGAAGAAGTGGTAAATCAACCATACTTTTAAACCATATTAAAATGCTTTTAAAAAAAGGTATCTCAAAAGAGGAGATACTTTTTGTAAACCTTGAAGATCCCCGTTTTGCTTCAAATCTCTCTTTGGATCTACTCGAAGATATAAAAAAAACATATCGCTACTATATCAACCCAGACAAAAAGCCCTATATTTTTCTTGATGAGATTCAAAACATAGATAACTTTGAGAAATGGCTTTTAAAAGAGTATGAGCTTCAAAGCTCATACCTTTATGCAACAGGGTCAAACTCTAAACTTCTGAGTCGTGAAATAGGCTCTGCTCTTAGTGGAAGGTATCTTGATGTTTTAGTTTTTCCACTCAGTTTTAAAGAGTTTTTGTCTTTTAAAGATATAAGTATTCAAACCCCATATGAGTTTATTACACAACAAAGTACTATTGAGAAGTATTTTGAAGAGTACATTGAGTTTGGCGGTTTTCCAAAAGTTGTCTTAACAGAAGACAAAGAGCTCAAAAGTGCTGAATTAAAAAACTACTTTGACTCTATACTTTTAAGAGATATCGTAGCAAGATACAAGCTTGACAATTTTCAAGCTCTTGAGCAGTTGGCTATCTTTTTGCTCTCTTCGATCTCAAATCAAGTATCTATCACAAAGATAAAAAACCATCTAGGGGTTTCGTTTGATCTAGCAAACCGCTACTTTGAGTACTTGCAAAATACTTTTGTCATTGATGCGTTACCACTTTTTGACTGGTCGTATAAAAAGCAGATAAGTAATCCTAAAAAGATCTACTCTATCGATACAGGGCTTTCAAAAAGGGTATCTTTTGAGGTTGGGAAAAAGCTTGGTGATATGCTTGAAAATATAGTTTTTTTAGAACTAAAAAGAAAGCATGATGAGATCTACTACTTTAAAACAGCACAAAACTATGAGATCGATTTTTTAGTAAAAGAGAGAGAAAATATAACGCACCTTATACAGGTGAGCTACACTCTAAAAGATGAAAAAACATATAAAAGAGAGCTACGAGCTTTAGTAAAAGCAAAAGAGGAGTTGCAAAGTCAAAAAGATATAAAACTTCTTTTGATAACTACAGATAAAAGTGAAAATATTGTATTTGATGATGCTCATATAAACATTATCAATATTTTTGAGTGGCTGTTGTTTAAAGATGAAGATAACTAGCCAAAGTATGACTAGTTGATTTTTTATAATGTCACAAAACAATGAAAGGCTGATATATATATGGGTTCTACTTTTTATCTCCTATTTAGTCATACACTAACTAAAGAACAAATCTCTGAAGTAAAGAATAACTTAGCATGTGATGCGATTATCTCTTTACCTCAAGATCTTCAAGAGTTATGGAGTAATATCCCCTCTGAGCTAGATTCTTTGTTCTTTTACTTATCACCAATAAAAGAGTATTTGTGTAGCAATCTTAACAAAAAGGACTATGTCTTAGTACAAGGGGATT
>JAGYNS010000317.1 GCA_018399655.1 Campylobacterales bacterium | reverse complement strand
TCCACATCCAGAATCTTTTATGGTGGGAAATCCTTATCTTCCAGATGTAGAAAATGCTAAAAAACTCGACCGTCCTTACGATATTTTACATGAACATATCCGTTTTTATAAGACCTCTTACAAGAGTATAGATTTTGAGATGAAGACACACTCAGGAGAACACGCTAATCTTATGCCAACACTTGATGAGCGCTACCATTATCACCATGGTCTCAAAGCGGGAGAAAATACACTCGGTGCGAATCTTGTGCGAGTGCTTATGCGCAGTATCATCAAAAAGGGAGCTTATGAACCTGAGAATTTTTTGGATGATTTTGTAGACTTTATGAGTCTTGCAGGCAATAATCGTGACCCATATCTGGAAATTTATATTCGTGAATGGTTTGAGAACTACACAAAAGGTCTTCCTGCCAATTTGTGTGCCCCTAGCCAAAGAGACAATTGGTCTATATCCTCTCACGGTGGGATAATCCGCCCGCTTCTCCTCTCTTTGCTCAAACAAAACTCTTATGAGGGGCTTGGCACAGCGATCACGCATCAGCAATTGACCCACAGATCAGAAAATATCTCTTCTTCACTTGGTGTTTTGGTACCGTTTTTAGCTGAACTTATAGAGGGTATTGCACCCGAAATAACACTGCAAAAATTTGCAAAAAAACTTCCACTTATCAAGATACACGGCGAGGAACTTACAAAAATGTATCAAGACTACGAAGGACCCGAGAATATTCCAGAAGCCCTGACATGGAAGATACATACTGAATTTTCAAAACAATATCTAGATGATATGCTTCCCTCAGCCACGGATGAGAGTATGATAACTAAGCGCTTTGCCACGGCATGTTATCCCGAACACGGAGTGCCCCTTATCTTTTATTTTTTGCATAAAAACAACTTTGATTTTACGACTTCCCTTTTTGATAATGCCAATGCAGGCGGAGATAATGTCCACAGAGGGATGATACTTGGAATGCTCTCAGGTGCCACATCAACCGTACCAGAGAGATTAAAGAAGGGTCTCGCAGAGTATGAAAGCATAAAAAAAGAGATAGCTGCTTTTGTGAAACTCTGCGAATAAAGTTGAAGCGCTACAACTCTTTATTTTTCATAGTAGGATAGTCAGTATAACCTTTCTCACCTTGCGTATAAAATGTGCTTGGGTCAGCTTCGTTCAAACTTGCGTTCATTTCAAAACGCTCAGGTAAATCAGGATTCGCAAGAAACAAGCTAGCAAAAGAGACCGCATCAGCTCTATTGTCTTCAATAACTTTGGATGCTCGCTCTTTTGTATAACCACCATTGGCGATAAGCACCCCTTTATACGCATCTCTTAAAACACCAAGCTCTACAACATTTGCTCCATGTCTTCTATCACCTTCAAGCGCATCTATAATATGAAGATATGCAAGATTAAAATCGTTTAACTTTTCACAAATATATGTAAAATGTTTTTGTGGATCAGAATCACTCATGTCGTTAAAAGTACCACTTGGGGAAAGTCGCACACCTACTTTGTCTGAACCTATTTCAGCACTCACAGCTTTTATGACATCAAACAAAAAGCGACTCCTATTTTCTACACTTGAACCATATTCATCTTCTCTTTTGTTTGTACCATCACGCAGGAATTGATCCAAAAGATAGCCATTAGCAC
>JAGYNS010000316.1 GCA_018399655.1 Campylobacterales bacterium | reverse complement strand
TGCTCTATAATTAGGTACTTTAAAGCGAAAAAGTCACACTCAAAGACTTCACCCAACGGGTGCGACTTTTTCTAACTCAGGATTAGATTATGCCTCAAACAATATTAAATTTCAACATAGCATCAACAAATGAAAAATTAACACCTAGAACAGGTGTAGCAATCTTTGGAGAGTACCTTAAAGGTATTAATCTTAAGAAGCTTTGTAATACAAATCTTCCATTAGCTAAACATCCAAACGGATATACACCATTTGAATTTATCTATCCATTGATTTTAATGCTTCATAGTGGTGGAAGAGTTCTTGATGATATTAAAGAGATACGATTAGATACGGCATTATCAACACTATTAAAAATGGATAATATTCCAACTGCATCAGCTTTTACAAAATATCTTCATAAACATAACACTATTGGCGAAGATGGAGTAAGGAAAATAAATAAGCAGTATTTAAAAAGATTTCTAAAAAGCATTAAAAATGAAAAGCTAATTTTAGATATAGACGCTACATTTATTGAAGCTCATAAAAACACAGCAAAATGGTCATACAAAGATGCACCTGGATATATGCCAATGGTTGGACATATTAATGGCGGTTATGTAATCGATGTTGATTTTAGAGAGGGCAACGAAGCTCCAGCAAGTAAAAACTTAGAGTTTATCAAACAGTGCCAAACACAACTTCCAATTGGTGTAAAGTTTGATAGGTTTCGTGCTGATAGTGCTTCCTATCAAGCAGATATTTTTAATCACTGTGATACAGAGAATATTCTTTTTACTGTAACAGCAAAAAAGAATAAAAAAGTGTTTAATTCAATCAAAAATATAAAAGATAATCAATGGAAACAATTCAGCAAAAGAGAAAAAATAGCAGAGTTTATTCATACTATGCAAGATACAAATAATGCTTTTAGAATGATAGTAATCAAAAAAGATATAACACCAATGCTTCCAACAATGCAAGAGTATATATCAGATGAAGTGATGATGCAATATCAAGATGAGATCTATTACTGTATTGCTACAAACGATAATAATTTAACACCAGAGGAGATTATAAAACTACACCGTCAAAGAGCTGAGACAAGTGAGAATAAAATCAAAGAGCTAAAAAATGGATTCAACATGTCTTATCTTCCAACTTCAAACACACAAGCAAATGCTTTTTACTTTGCAATAGGAACACTAGCATATAACCTCTTCTTACTCTTTAAGCAAATACTTGATTCAAGCTTTAAAAAACACACTGTTAAAACAATAAGATACAAACTCTATAACATAGCAGGAAAAGTAGTCTCACATGCTAGAGGGATAACTTTAAAAGTGAATGAACAGTTTAAAAATCTACTTCAAAATATAAGACACAAAGCTTATGAAGAGAGCTTACAATGACAGATAAAAACTTAAAAATCTCATCTCTCAATAGATTCACAACAGGATACTATTGCCTAAAAAATAGTAAATCCCACAAAAAATACCAACATCTCAATAATTTTGGAGTCAAAAAATATGCAGCATAATTTTATAGCCTGATTTAGTATTTTATTCTGAAAAAAAATTGATATTTTTTATAAGTTAAGAGCAGAATTTATATTATGGATTTATTTGGGGTGTTCCCCAATAATTCCATACCAAATTAGACAACAAGTCAAC
>JAGYNS010000315.1 GCA_018399655.1 Campylobacterales bacterium | reverse complement strand
AAACTTTTTTAATCCAGATAAGCAAGAGCGTGAATTTTATTTTTACAATCTTGTGCAAAATGCTCTGTATATCTTAAAAGGTGCTTTTGAAGCTCATTTTATTACTCTCAAGATTGACGTTGATAGAAGCTATAAGTGTTATGGATATCCAGAAGAGTTAGAGCAAGTATTTCTGACTATATTAAACAATGCAAAAGATGCCTTTCTTTCAAGCCAGCAAAGGGATCCACTTGTTCAAATAACAGTAAAAATGCTTCAAGAAGGGTGTTATATCTCCATAGAAGATAATGCTGGAGGGATACAAGAAGAGCATCTTGAGAAAGTGTTTGAACCCTATTTTAGTACAAAGCATAAATCACAAGGTATAGGTTTGGGACTTTATATGGCGAAGATGATCGTTGAAGATGGACTTGGAGGCAAGCTCAGTGTGTGTAACGCGAAAGAGGGTGCCTGTTTTGAAATAGTTTTAGATAAGAAGGAAAATAATAATGAGTGAGACAATCTATCCGTTTAGCATACTTTTTGTAGAGGATGAGGATGCGATACGCCAAAACTATGTGACATACTTGAAGATGATCTTTACTGATGTTTATGAGGCAGTGGATGGTGAACAAGCGTATCAGATATATAAGGAAAAGCAGCCTGATATTATGATCATAGATATTCATCTTCCTAAAATAAGCGGTATAGAGTTTTTACAAAAGGTGCGTAAAAAAGATCATGCGACAAAAGCTATTATGCTTACCGCACATACAGATACTAATTTTTTACTTGAAGCTGCTGGCCTTAAACTCACCAAATACCTTACAAAGCCGATCAATAGAAAAGGTCTACAAGAAGCTTTAGAGCTTGCTGTTGAAGAGCTGTCGGCATTTCGCGTGTCAGCTGTCAATGCTATTAAAGTCAATAATGAGTATAGCTGGGAAGGCAGTCGTAAAGAGATGAGACGCTTTGGTGAGGTGATCGTTTTGACAAACAAAGAACAGCGCTTGTTAACGCTTCTTTTTTCTGACACAACGAGAGTTTTTACCTACGATGAGATCTTTGAATATGTGTGGGGGTATGAGAGTGTGGGTACTACAGATGCACTCAAATCACTCATAAAGTCATTGCGCAAGAAGATACCAAAAGAGTGTATAAAAAATGTTTTTGGCATAGGGTATAAAGTGAAAATAGTTAAAAAGTAAAAAGATACACTAGTTTGACACTAGTTTATTTTACCATTAGTTCATATTAAATATTTAAAGTTAACGCTTTAAAAAAGGAATACTAGTGGCAAATAAACTCAAAAAAATTGTCTTTACATTAATGTTGGTCTGTTTTGGATTTATACCGATTCAAGCACAGAGCGTTTCACTGTATGACTTTAACGCAACTGACACAACTCTAAGTGAAATCTTCACACCTGACACAGAAGCTGTGGATGGAGTTGTCGCATGGAAAAGTGGTGTAGGTTTTGGAGGCAGTGGTGGAGTTGAGATAAATACAACTACCAATAGTTTCCATCATAATGAGATATGGACAGATAAAAAGAGCTATGCAATGAAACCAGATGCCAACTATACAGTTGGAGCTTATGTAAAGTTTAATTCTACAACTGCATATGATTTTGTAACCTTAGGATTTACAAACAATCAAGCTAATACTGATGATACT
>JAGYNS010000314.1 GCA_018399655.1 Campylobacterales bacterium | reverse complement strand
GTGTAAAGCTTGCATAGCATTGGTAAGAAGGGAGAGTACCACTTGCATATATTCATCTTTGTGTCCAAAAAGGTTTATATCCTCTGGGATAAAAAGCTCCACTTCGATTTTTTGTTTTTGAAGAAGATTTTCTATGATTAAAAGAGATTTATCTACGATTTGCCCTAGATTAAACTCCTCTTTTTTCTTTTTTGGATTAAAATAGGATAAAAAATCTTCAATAGTTTGGGACATATAAAGATTGTGTATCTCTATCTCGTTGAGTTTTTTATCTACATACTCTTTTTCCAAAAGTCCCCTTTTGTTTTTTTGTTTCAGTATAGACACGATAGTATTTGAGATAGCTAATGGTTGCCTCCATTGATGAGCGATATTGTTTATCATCTCCCCCATGGAAGCCAATCTACTTTGCTCTTGGAGCATTTTTTCACTTTGTTTTGTCTCTTGGATCGCTTTTGCTACTTTTTGTTCCAAAACATCATTGAGGTTTTTAAGTTGCTTTGTTCTCTCATCTATTTTTTGTTCTAGGTTTTTATTGAGTATTCTTAACTCTTTTTCTGTATATGAAAGCTTGACAAAAAGTGTATTGTACCTATAAGCAAGGGCAAAAGAGAGCAATGCTAGTTCAAAAAATGCCCCTATTTGTGAGCCATATAAAGTGATATAACTTACAGGTAATAGTCCAATATTTTGAAACTCTGTCGATAAAACCCCTATAAGTAAAAAACTCCATGCTACCACATAAAATTTTGCAGAAACTGTTTTGAATTTGAAAAATATATAGATACTTCCTAAAAACAACGAGGAAACTCCTATAATAGAAAGCAAAGCAATGATTTTTATACTTACGAAATAAGGGGTAATAAAGACCAAAATAAATGTAATAATCCATAAAAACTTGAGTGAAATAAAAAACTTTTCCCATTTGATATTGAAATTGGCTATTTGTAAAAAAGATTGGCTAAACTGGATAGAGAAATAGTTGGCAATCACAAGGGCAACAGGGACAAAAAACAGATTTATCTGTGGGGTATTCGCCCAAAAAAACTCAAATGCCAAACCATTTAACCCTAACTGTAAAAACAGATACGCAAAATGAAACACAATATAATCGATATAAACATTATCTTTGATGATAAAATAAAGTACCAAATTGTACAAAAGCATAATCACAACTGCCCCATAATATATCCCTAAGATAATAATCTCTATTTTTGCTTTACTCCTATACTCCTCTTGTGGTAAAACTTTTAGCCCTAAGTTATACGCACCTTCAGTATTTACTTTGATAAAAATCTCTTCTATCTCACCATTTTTTAACTCACTTGGGATAACAAAGTCATAGCTTTGAGTCTCTCTTGTATCAAAAGGGTGTAGATCCCCTGTAAGGTAGCTTTTGTATAGAACACTGTTTTTATATTTTAAGATATGAAGATTATCAAGCAATGCATAAGGAAATTGAACGACATACTTTGAGTCTTCTAAAGAGTTGTTTTCTATTTTGACATAGACCCAAATAGTATCATCTCTTAGTCCAAAACTTGTTTTTTCCATGGGGATAAATTGTGTTTTTTTTGTATAGATAGTCTCTATATCATAGCTGTGATTTTTATCAATGAGGTATTTTACCTCCACTTTGACATCATTGGCAAATAAAGACAAA
>JAGYNS010000313.1 GCA_018399655.1 Campylobacterales bacterium | reverse complement strand
TACTACTTTTCAAGATGGAAAAGAGCATGGGCTAAATCAAACATTTAGAGAAGATGGGAGTTTGTGGTCAGAGGTAAACTATATGAATGGAAAAAGAGAGGGGAAAGAGACTGTTTATAACCCAGATGGGAGTGTATTTGGTGAAGATACGTTTTGATTTACAAAAGGGAATTAATTATTCGTTTCTATGAAGATGAACTTAAACTACTTTATGCCATAATCGTTTAATTAGTTTTACTATTAGGAGTGATAATTGAAAAACCTTTTAAATAACCTCTTTGAACTTTCTCATCAAAAAATACAAAATCAAAAAAGACTCTATCACCGTTTTTTGTTTGATGTGATGGCGAATAGCAACTCAAAGTTTAGCGGTATTTACGGTTCGAGAGGTGTTGGAAAAACGACACTTTTGTTGCAACTTGCTATCTCATTTAAACTCAAAAACGATGAACTACTTTACATATCGTGCGATCATCCACTTCTTGCTGGGGTGTCTCTTTTTGAACTCACCCAAGAGTTTAGTAAGTATGGTGGAAAATGTATCTTGATAGATGAAGTGCATGAAGCTTTAAACTTTGAACAAGAGCTTAAAAGTATCTATGACTTTTTGGATATCAAAGTGCTTTTTTCTGGTTCGAGTGCTATAAAACTTACTAACCCATCATTTACAAGGCGTTACTCTATGTACCACTTACCAATACTCTCATTTAAGGAGTATTTGGAACTGAGTTTGCACACAACATTTCAAAGCTATTCTTTAGAAGATATCATCACAAGTCATACCGACATAGCCAGTACAATTTTACAACAACTAGGCACTCAAAGGGTACTGAAACATTTTGAGCAATACTTGAAAATCGGTGCCTACCCTTTCTACTTTGAAAATAAACAAAACTATACGCAAATGGTACTAGATACTATCAATACGATTTTATATGCAGATTTAGGCTTGCTTTATAATATAAGTGGCGAAAAAATTATAGTGCTTAGAAAACTTCTCACCTCTATATGTGTTTCAAATCCACTTGAGTTAAGTATAGAAACACTTGCACAAAAAGTAGGCACTTCAAAAGTGACACTTTATAAATATATTGAGTTGCTCCACAAAGCAGAACTTCTAAGACATGTGGTATTTGAGGGTAAGAGATTTAAATCACTTCAAAAGCCAGATAAACTTTATCTTGCAAATACAACTTTGTTTTCAAGTTTGTGTATGGAACCAAAAGTTGGAACAATAAGGGAGAGTTTTTTTGTTTCACAAGTAGGTGTCAAAAGTTCGCTGTATTATGTAGCTAGAGGGGATTTTTTGATAGATGAGAACTACACGGTAGAGATAGGTGGAAAAAATAAAGATTTTGCTCAAATCAAAGATATACCAAATAGTTTTGTGGTTGCAGATGAGATAGAAGTGGGATATAAAAACAAAATTCCTCTTTGGCTTTTTGGCTTTTTATATTAAGTAGGCTTTAATGAAAACAATAATTTTACTTACATTTTTTCTCATACACACAAACTTACTACTTGCTACTGAAAAGAATATTTGCTATACAAAAGGGAATCATTTTGCCAATCAAGGAAAACTTAATGAAGCTCTTGTGTGGTATGAAAAAGGGATAGAATCAAATATCACAAACTGTATCATAAACGCAGCCGCGATTTACATGGACACTAAGCCAGAGT
>JAGYNS010000312.1 GCA_018399655.1 Campylobacterales bacterium | reverse complement strand
AGCAGAGTTTTTTTTAGATAAAACAGAGATTCCAGTGAGTAGAATAGATGATTATCCTGATAAATTCAGTGGTGGACAGCAGCAACGGATTCAGATATCAAAAGCTTTATCTTCAAATCCAGAGCTTTTACTTTTAGATGAGCCTACAACTGGACTTGATCTTTCTGTTCAAGCTAGAATCTTAGACCTTATCAAGGTATTACAAAAAGAGATAGGGTTTTCTATGGTGATAGTATCTCACGATCTTGGAGTTATAAAGCATTTAACAGATGTGACTGTTGTGATGAAAAATGGACAAATCGTTGAGAAAGGGCTTACGGATCAAATCCTTGAAGATCCTCAGCACCCTTATACTCAGCTACTTGTTTCAAGTGTACTATAAAGGAAAATAATGGAGAAATTAATAGTTAAAAATCTTTCAAAAGAGTTTACAGTACATACTAGAGGTGGTTTGAAAATCAACGGTTATGACAATATCAATTTTGAACTCAATCGTGGAGAGTTCCTCTCATTGTTTGGACCTAGTGGACTAGGGAAGTCTTCAGTTTTAAAAGCACTCTTTAGAACCTATACTACAACTGGAGGAGAGATCCTTTTTTATAAAGAGGATGGAGGTTCAATAGATATTGCAAGTGCAAGTGAGAGTGAGATATTGGGGCTTCGAAAAAGCTCTATAGGGTATGTGTCCCAATTTTTACAAGTGTTACCTCGAATCAGTGCGGTGGATATAGTCGCACAGCCTTTAATAGAAAAAGGGGAGAGTGAATCGGTAGCTCAAATAAAAGCAAAAGAGATGTTAAGTTTCTTAAATATTAAAGAAGAGCTATTTGATATCTCACCACTTACATTTAGTGGAGGGGAGCAACAAAGGGTAAATATCGCAAAAGGGATCATCGCTCCTAAACCTTTACTCCTTTTAGATGAGCCTACTGCTTCACTTGATAGTAAAAATACCAACAAAGTGATCGATAAACTACTGGAGATCAAAAAGCAGGG
Source organism: Campylobacterales bacterium (assembly GCA_018399655.1). Classification (GTDB taxonomy): domain Bacteria; phylum Campylobacterota; class Campylobacteria; order Campylobacterales; family Arcobacteraceae; genus JAIOSF01. The sequence continues at coordinate 687 of JAGYNS010000312.1, read as the reverse complement.
AGTAAGCATGGTGGGGATATTCCACGATGTTGATTGTATGAAAAGGATAAGTGATAAAGTTTTTGATATGAAGGAAAAGAAGTATGCAAACAATTATTAGAAGTACCAATGTCTTAATAGATGGAGAGTTTAAGGGTGCTGATATCGTAATACAAGGTGAAAAGATCACAGAGGTGAGCCCTTATAGATCGATTGATGTAGCTATTGATCTAGGGGATAGAAGGGTAGTACCAGGATTTGTTGATCTTCATGGAGATGCGATAGAAAAAGAGATAGAGCCGCGACCAGGGGCACGATTTCCAACTGCTATGGCAGTAGTGGAGCTAGATAAAAAACTCTCTATGGCAGGGGTGACTACGATGTATCATGCTATTGGGTTTAATGATGAAGAGTTAAGTAAAGGAAGAGGTACGGAGCAATCACGCGATCTAATAGAAGAGATATATGAAGCCAATAAACAGCATCTAGGAGTGGATAACTTAGTCCATGTGCGATTTGAGATCACTAGTGAAACATCACTTCCAACAATAAAGCAGTTAATCGTAGATAAAAAAGTAGATATGCTCTCAATTATGGATCACAGTCCAGGACAAGGACAGTTTAAAACACTTGATTCATGGAAAAAATATCACCTCTCAGCTTATGAAATAGATGATGAAGGTTTTCCTTCTAATTTAAAAGATTATG
>JAGYNS010000311.1 GCA_018399655.1 Campylobacterales bacterium | reverse complement strand
AAAAGTACAATCATATCAAGATCAATGCTTTTGCAGGGACAGGAAAAACTACTACTTTACGGCTTATAGCCAATCAATATCAAGAGAAAAAGATACTTTATCTTGCTTTTAACAGTGCTATTAAAAACGAAGCAAGTGGAATTTTTCCATCAAATACCCATATCAAAACAACTCATGGCTTAGCGTTTAGTGCTATAAAAAAGCACACCAATATAGATCTTAGTACTTTAACAAATTATCGAGCTATAGATATCTCAAAAGAGTTTGAGATAGGATACAATCAAGCGTTAAGTGCTTTGAAGATATTTGAAAGCTTTTGCAACTCTGCAAAAGAGCAAATAACCAAAGATGATATAGAGCATCAAATAGCAAAAAAGATGTTTGACCATATGCTTATAGGAAAGCTAAAACCAACTCATAGTTTTTATCTCAAATATTATTATTTGCTTTTAAAAAGTGAACAGATTTCACAGTATAACTACGATATATGTATGCTTGATGAAGCACAAGATACCAATGAGGTGACTTTGGGGATATTTGAGTGCTTGAGTGCAAAAACCAAAATATTTGTAGGGGATGAGCATCAGCAGATATATTCATTTCGTGGGAGTAAAAATGCACTCAGTAAGATCAAAAGTGATATCAAACTTTACTTAAGCCAAAGCTTCCGCTTTAATAATAGTGTTGCTTCTTTTGCAAATATATTATTGCAAAACTTTAAAAATGAAAAAATAGCAATAGAGGCAAAAAGTGAAGAAGATAAAAAAATAATGAGCAATGGATATATCTCACGAACCAATGCACAGCTTATAGCTATCATCTCCCAAAGGATCGAATCGAAAAAACCATTTGTCACCGTAAGAGACCCAAATGAGATATTTAATCTAACCATTGAGGTGCATTATTTTTTAAAAGGATCTATGGATGATATCAAGCGAAATAGATTTTTAAAAAGATTTAAAACAGAAGATGATCTTTTGGATTATGCCAAAGAGGTGGAGGATTATGAGCTAAAATCAGCTCTAAAAATTGCTAAAGAGTATGATAAAAAAATATTTGATTTTAAAGATATCGCTGATAAGTTTTACAAAGCGTGGCAAAATAGGGCAAACAATGGATTTGAACAAAGAATAGAGGAGATACTGTTTTTGACAACTGCCCATACAGCCAAAGGTTTGGAGTGGGATAGGGTAGTAGTAGCCGATGATTTTAATGATTTTGCTGATTTGATTTTGGATTTTGGGTGTGAAAGTTTAGAACAGTTTCAAAAAGAGCAAGAGCATCTTCCAAATGGGGAGCTTATTGATGAGTTCAATCTTTTTTATGTAGCTATTACAAGAGCAAAAAAAGAGCTTATAAAAGAGAGTGAAAATTTTCATTATCTTATGGCAAAAGATATTGGGAAGCTTTTGGATACTAGAATAAAAGAAGCGAAGTCAAATCTTGAATCTATAGAATCATCAAAACCAAAAAAAGCTTCCAAACTTACAGTAGAAGAGAAACAAGTGTCTCGTCAACAAAAAAACATAGAAGAGGGAAAAGCAAAAAACAGTGGCTTAAAATGGAGTCTTGAAGATAGAATCAAGGCAAAAAGTATGTACAATAAAGATCATACTATCTTGCAAATTGCCTCAAAACTAGAGCGAACTACAGGTTCTATCTTGGGAGAGCTTTTTAAAAGTGAAGTGATCACTA
>JAGYNS010000310.1 GCA_018399655.1 Campylobacterales bacterium | reverse complement strand
AAAGAGTATAAGGTGGTTCCTTGTTTAAACGATCATGAGCAATTTGTAAAAGCTATATCAAATATTATTACAACGAAGTGATATATTTTGCAAGAGCTTGTAGTTCGGTGTCACTCATATTTGACACTTGAGCTTTCATCACCCCTTGCATAGCTCCACCATAAGTTCCATCTTGGTACCCTTTTAATGAAGTATAAATTTGATTTTCATCCCATCCTTGAATAATTTTTGATTTTCCTAGTGCCACTTTTTCACCATTTTGTCCATGGCATGAGATACATTTGGCATAAAGTTTTGATCCATCAGGTGTTGCTACTACAGCCTCTTTGACTTTCTTTATTACTGGTGATACTGCTTGCGTTGCTTGATCTTTTAAGTCTTGTGTGGTATTACTAATTGTTTCTTCTGTTTGATTAATCTTTTGGGAAGCTTGTTCTATTATTGGTTGTGCTGATTCTTGAATATTTTTTGAGACCTCTTGAGCTTTTTTGGTTACATCATCTACCGTATCTGTTGTTGCTTTTGATATTTTATCTACGGTACTCTCTTTTTGGGTTTCATCTGTTTTTTCCACTTGTTCTGTTACTGCTTGAGTTTTTTCCTCTTCACTTGTACATCCTGCAAACACTACTAAGGCAAATGCTATCCCTAAAGCTATTTTTTTACTATTTTTCATCGTGTATCCTTTTTATTATTGATATGTAGCAATTGCTATTGCTAGAGTGTGCAATCCTAACAATGTCCATATAATTGCACCTCTGTGGTTATTATACAAATAATCAATTTTTCTTTTGAGATCCATCATTGTTTTCCACATAGATATATTTTACAAATATATAAATGATGGCAGGCATCAACACAAAAAGCAATAAAAACAGGGCCATATCAACCTCTTGCCAAATGCTCCCTAGCATCAATATCCCATAAAGGATCAAAAAAAGTATTTTGAGTTGTTTATTTTCAAGTAGATCATTCATAATTTTATTTTACCATACAAGCCTTAAGTGCAACACCTTCTCGAAGTCCATCATCAAATACAATGGAACTTTTTTTGTGAAGCAGATCAAAAAAGAGCAAAAATATACCAATACCTGTATCGATATAATCATCTCTTCCACTTCCTACTTCTAAGATAAGTTCCTCTTTACTTAAAGATAGAAGCTGTTGTTTTCTTTGGAGTATCTGCTGTTTATCCAAAATTGTCCCATTGACTATAGTTTTATCATAGGTTTGATAATTGAGCCCTTTTGAAAGTGCAGCAAGTGTGGTGGGAGTTCCCGCTGTACTTACAAATAAAGGCTCATCTTCAATGTTGCACGAGTCTATAAAATTTTTTATCTCTTGTGCAAACTTTTGAAATTTTTGTTCTTTATCGTTAGCTTGGGAGAGGGTCACTATACCATAAGGGAAGCTTTTAAGAAGTTGTTTTTTTTCAGTGGCATATATAAGTTCTGTTGAACCTCCTCCAATATCAAGTAAAAAAAAGCTTTTTGTTTGAACTTTTTCCCTTTTTAAAGCCTCTTTCATAGCCAATAATGTAAGTGTCGCTTCAGTAGTGGGATCGATAATTTGAAAAGTCACTTTTGTTTTCTCTTCTAAGATTTGAAGTACTTCATTAGCATTGGTAGCTTTCCTCATGGCATGAGTGGTCACTGCAACAGCTTTTGTTGGATCAAAGTGGAGTTTTTCTATACTT
>JAGYNS010000031.1 GCA_018399655.1 Campylobacterales bacterium | reverse complement strand
AGAATATCAGCAGATCAAATGAAAGCTTTTAATGCTCTGCATGATAAGATGCTACGAACTACTATTAGTGATCTCTCAGCGATGCTTCGTAAAATTGTAGATATTAAACTGTATAGTATTGAGCAGATGACTTATGGGGAGTTTATCCTTTCAATCCCACAAATTACAAGTCTTACTACCCTTTCAATTAAACCACTTGATGGAAGAATTGTTATGGAGTGTAACCCTGCCATTAGTCATAAAATCATAGCCCATCTTTTGGGAAATGGGGAGAGTTCACTTACAGACTCAACAGAAAAAGAGCTTACTGAAATAGAGATGGAAGTATTTAATCACTTCTATCAACTTATTATTAAACACCTGAAAATCACTTGGGATGATGTGGCGACTATTAATTTTAAAACAGAAAGTATGGATACCAATGCCAATGCTATTCAGATTATCTCAGATCATGAGATTGTTCTTTTGGTTGTATTTGAGATCACTATAGATGATGAATCAGGGTTTTTATCAATTTGCTACCCTATATCATATATTGAGTCTCTTTTAAATGTGATTGTTGAAAAAGTTTTTGCGGAAGCTAAAAATAGAAAAGTGAGTAAACAAAGAGATATCAACACTTTGATGTCTGGGGCTAAAATGAACATTGAAGCGGTACTCGCAGAAACAGAAATTTCAATGAAAGAGCTTTTAAATCTTAAAGAAAATGATACCATAGTTTTTAGTAAAAATGCTACAAGTGCTTTTTCAAAAGTGTATATAAATAAAAAAGAGAAATGGTCTGCGATTGCAGGGGCTTCAAATAATAGAAAAGCGATACAGATACAATCAAATATTGACCATGAGAAGATGGAAACACTCGCATCTTTAAAAGCACTCCATAATGAAAGAGTTGAAAAAACAAAAAAAGCAAATGAAGCTATTGCAAAACTTATTGCAGCAAAAGATGACTTTTAGAAGATTTAAAATTAGCCTTTATTAGATTTTTATGAAAATAACACTATAATCGTTCGTTAAATTTAAAGGTGTCATAGAAGACATTTAAAGGATGATTATGCTTTTAACCCCTGGTCCAACGGCCGTTCCAGAGTTTGTACGAGCTGCGATGGGTACTGAAACCCTACACCATAGAACACCAGAATTTGAAGAGATATTTAAAGATACACGAGAGTTGTTGTTAAAACTTTTAGATATGCCTGAAGCTGTTATGTTAGCTTCAACTGGTACAGGTGCTATGGAGGCATGTGTTACAAATCTTACACAATCTAAAGCAATCACTATTAATAGTGGGAAGTTTGGTGAGCGATTTGGAAAGATATGCAAAGCACATAATATACAATACACCGAGTTAAAGTATGAATGGAACACCCCAGCATCATTAGAAGATATTGAGCAACAGATCCAAAGTGATAGCTCAATAGATTCTTTATGTATCCAAGTATGTGAAAGTGCAGGGGGATTAAGACATCCCGTTGAGCAAATAGCAAAAAAAGTAAAGCAGATAAATCCTTCAATAATGATCATTGCCGATGGTATCACTGCTGTTGGAGTTGAGAAGATCGATACAACACATATTGATGCATTGATAACAGGAAGTCAAAAAGCATTGATGCTTCCTCCTGGACTTGCAATGATTGGATTTAGTAATGCAGCGGTTGAAAAAATTCAAGCAAATGCAAAAGGGTATTATTTTAATCTTGCTACAGAGATAGAAAAACAAAGAACCAATACAACAGCTTGGACAGCGGCTACTACACTGATAATAGGGCTTAAAGAGATATTGCAAAAGATTGAAAATATAGGATTTGAAAATCTTTATAATCAAACAGCAAAAAGAGCAATTGCTACAAGGGATTCATTGAAGGCTATAGGACTTGAAGTATATCCTACAACCCCAGCTCATTCAATGACAACTATTTATACAGAGCATTCAAATGAGATACGAAAAATTCTAAAAGAGCAATTTGATCTCAATATCGCTGGAGGTCAAGATCACCTCAAAGGGAAAATATTTCGGATCAACCATATGGGATTGGTCAAAGAGTATGAAGCTGCTTGGGCGGTTAATAGTATTGAGATGGCACTGTCAAAACTAGGGATTAGAAAGTTTGATGGAACGGCAAATAAAATATTTATGGAAAGTATCTATTCGTTATGATTTTTGAGCATGAGATACCAACTGGAAGTAGGCTTTATTTTGGCAATGTAGCTAAAGCAAAAAGGGAACTTGAAAATAAAGCAAGCACTTTTTTTTATGAAAATGGATTTGAGGAGATTCTTACTCCAAATTTTTCTTATTCTGCACATCAAAGTATAGATGATGAAAAAAAACTGATTTTTTTAAGTGATGAATCAAATAACCAATTAGCACTAAGAGCTGATAGTACTTTGGATGTAGTAAGGATTATCACAAAAAGATTGGGACGATCTACTGAGCATAAAAAATGGTTTTATATTCAGCCTGTATTTCACTACCCAGCAAATGAAACTTATCAAATAGGGGCAGAGTGGATTGATTATGATAATATTGTCGATGTGATTAATCTTAATTGTGATCTATTAAAATTGCTAGGATCAAAGCCACTGATTCAAATTGCAAATATTAATATACCATTGATCATTTCACAACAATATGATATTGATATAGAACTTTTTAAAAATGGGGAGATAGGAAGATTGTTAAGCCTTGATTTTCCATGGCTTACAAAGTTAATACAGACTCAATCTGTTGAACAGATGGAAGAGGTACTTAAAATAGTTCCAGAGTGTTTAGTAAAAGAGTGCAGTAAACTTATAGATATAGCAAAAAGTATACAGTATGATAAGGTTGTTCTCTCTCCAATATATTATAGTGCAATGAAATACTACAATAATATATATTATCGTGCAATAGATGGAAATTTTACACTAGCAAAAGGTGGTGGCTATACCAGTAATGGGATAAACTCTTTAGGGTTTGCAATATTTACAGATAGTGTATTAAAAACAAAAGAAAGGGAAAGATGTGAGTAAGGCAGATGTAATCGTTGGTATTCAATGGGGCGATGAAGGAAAAGGGAAAATAGTTGATAAACTTGCGATGAATTATGATTTCGTATGTAGAAGTCAAGGGGGACATAACGCTGGTCATACCATTTGGGTAGATGGGGTGAGATATGCACTTCACCTTATCCCTTCAGGAGTTTTAAATAAAAGTGCTATCAATATTATTGGAAATGGTGTTGTTTTAAGTCCAGAGTCTCTCATAAAAGAGATGGAACAGTTTGAGAATTTACAGGGACGATTATTTGTATCAGAATCAGCTCACTTAAATCTTCCGTACCATAGTTTAATTGATCAAGCTAAAGAGAAATTAAAAGGGGAAAATGCAATTGGGACCACAGGAAAAGGGATAGGACCAGCGTATGCAGATAAGATCAATAGAATAGGGCTTCGAGCTGTAGAGCTTTTAAACCCAAAACAACTTGTATCAAAAATAGAAAAATATTTTGAAGAAAATAAAGTGTTTTTTGATGCTTTAGAGGTTCAAGTACCTACGAAAAAAGAGCTTGATGAACAGATATCTTTTTATAGCAAAAACCTTGCTCCTTTTATAACAAACACCACAAATATAGTTTGGAAAGCACTTGATGAGGATAAAAAAGTTCTTTTAGAAGGTGCACAAGGGACTATGCTTGACATTGACCATGGGACATACCCTTATGTAACTTCTTCTAGTACTATTAGTGCTGGGGCTTGTACTGGGTTAGGACTTAACCCAAAAGATATAGGAACAATTACAGGAATAGTAAAAGCGTACTGTACACGAGTTGGAAACGGTCCATTTCCTACAGAAGATTTTGGCGATGATGGAAAAAGGATGGCTGAAGTTGGAAAAGAGTTTGGAACCACAACAGGACGACAAAGAAGATGTGGATGGTTTGATGCTGTTGCAGTAAAACATGCAAGTAGACTTAATGGTTGCGATCAGCTTTCCTTGATGAAGCTTGATGTTTTAGATGGATTTCAAACGATTAAGATTTGTATAGGGTATAAAATAGATGGAGAAACAATTGATTATGTTCCAAGTTGTTTAGAAAATGTAGAGCCTGTATATGAAGAGATTAAAGGTTGGGACAGTGTTGTTGGATGTAGAGATTTTGAGCAACTTCCAATAAGTGCAAAAGAGTATATAGAAAAAATAGAGCAACTCACTCAAACAAAAGTGGGTATAATCTCCACAAGTCCTGAGCGAGAAGATACAATAATACGATAGGGGAAGATATAATGAAATTAAAAAAACAACACAGTCCTTATATAGCAAGAAAAGTTACAAAGGACTTGATCAATGCACCATTTGTAGAGATCAGAAAAGAAAAGTCTTCTATCACTATGGAGTGCGAAAGAATATTAAATGAAGATATTCAAAAAGAGATTGAGCTTGATGAAGCGGTAAATACAATTTTAGAAGATCAAGAAGATGAGATAGAGTTTTACAAAGCAGACTTTCGACAGCTTTTTTGGATGACAAAAAAAAGGCTCGCAAATGAATATGGAGTCAATCTTAATTTTGAAGATAGGTTTTCTAATATCGCTCATGCCATTATGGACTTTTTATATGAAGAGGATTTTATCCATTTTGAAGTAAATGACAATCAGGTAAAAAATCTCATTGCAAACTCTATTAATGAGTTTATAAAAGGGTACGATGAAGCGGATACTATAGCGTATGAAAAGATAAAAACTTACAAAAGAAAGCTCATACCTGGTACTGAAGATTATGATTTGGTATTTCAAAGACTGTATGAAGAGGAATTAGTAAAAAAAGGATTGATATGATGCAAAAAGTATATGTATATTTAGAGAATGGACTTTTTTTAGAGGGAAAATCATTTGGTGCTAGTGGTACAGCTGTAGGAGAGATAGTTTTTAATACTTCGATGACTGGATACCAAGAGGTGATCACCGACCCTAGTTATGCTGGACAATTTATCACATTTACTACTCCAGAGATAGGAAATGTAGGTGTCAATGAAAATGATAATGAAAGTAGTGGTATCCACTGTAAAGGGGTTCTTGTACGGAGCTATAATGAGTTTTACTCAAACTTTAGAGCACAACGAAGTTTAAGTGAGCTACTTAAAGAACATAATACTTTAGGGATATGTGAAATTGATACCCGCCACATTACTAAAAACTTAAGAGATCAAGGGGCGATGATGATGATAGCATCAACTGAGATCTCAAATAAGGATGAGCTCAAAGCAAAGTTAGAATCAAGCCCTCGAATTGAGGATATCAACTATATTGAGCAAGTAAGTACAAAAGAGCCTTATACCCATAAATGGGGAAGTTGGAATATGGAAACAATGTCTTACAATAAAGGTTTGATGAGTGATAAAAAGATTGTGGTTATTGATTTTGGTGTTAAAAGAAATATCTTAAACGAACTAGTTGCATCTGGTTTAGAGGTTGAAGTTATACCAAGTGATTTTGATGCTACAGAACTGATTCAAAGATTTGAAGAAGGTAAAATAGGCGGAGTGTTTTTAAGCAATGGTCCTGGAGATCCTTTAACCTTAACAAAAGAGAAAGAGCAAGTTCAAAAACTTATAGATAAAAACATCCCAATGTTTGGAATTTGCCTTGGACACCAGATGCTAAGTATCGCACATGGACACGACACCTATAAGTTGCCATTTGGACAGCATGGTGGTAACCATCCTGTTGCAAATAATGATCGGATTGTTGAGATTACCGCACAAAATCATAATTATAATGTTCCAAAATCTATTGAGCAAATAGCCCAAGTTACACACATAAATCTATTTGATAATACAATAGAGGGTGTAAAATATAACAATAAACCAATTTTTTCAGTACAACACCACCCAGAAGCGAGTCCTGGGCCACATGAGAGTAAATATGTGTTTGGGCAGTTTGCCCAAATGGTTAAATCCCAATAAAACACACCAAAGGCAACTTTATCGTTGCCTTTTTTTATAAAGGTAGAGAATGGAAACAATAACATTTATTGGCAATGGAAATATGGCACTAGCTATTGCCAAAGGTTTAAAAGAAAAATACACTATTGAAGTTGTAGGGAGAAGTTTTGATTCAATGGATCATTTTGAAAAGAAACTTGAGACAAAAATAGAGAAACATCTTTTAGAAAAGTTTGATATAACAGATAAAATCATTATACTATGTGTGAAACCTTATAATATAGAAGAGGTGGGTCAAAAACTTCAAGGAAGAGCCAAAGAGCTTTATTCTGTACTTGCAGGGACTCCATTAGAAAGACTAAAAGAAAATATTCAAGCCCAAGGAGTGGTACGCACTATGCCAAATCTTTGTGCAAGTGTTGGTAGCTCTTTAACCACACTTACAGGAGATGAGTCATTAAAACAAAAAGCGTGTGAACTTTTTGATGCAATTGGTACGAGTTTGTGGCTAGGATCACAAAAAGAGCTAGATATCGCTACAGCGGTTGCTGGAAGTGGACCAGCGTATTTAGCATTAGTTCATGAAGCTTTGTGTGATGGTGCAGTGATGCAAGGGATGAAAAGAGATGAAGCGGTAGCTGTTGCAAATGGTTTATTTGAAGGATTTGGAAATTTGATTCAAAAAAGCTTTAATAGTGAAATCAAAAATGGGGTGATGAGCCCAGGGGGAACTACCGCGGCTGCATATGCGAAACTAGAGCAAAGTGGTGTAAGAAGTGGTTTTATCCAAGCAGTAGAAGCAGCATATAACACAACAAAAAAGTAAAAGGAAAAAAATGGAGCAGTTTTTAAAAGAATCAAAAAATGCTATGAAAATTGTGGCAACATTAAGTGGAAAAGTAAAAAATGAACTTTTAAAACAGATGGCAGAAGCGTTAAGAAAAAATTGTGACTTTATTTGTCAAGAGAATCAAAAAGATATGATTGCTGGAGAGAAAAATGAGTTAAGCTCTGCTCTTATGGATAGACTTTTACTCAATAAACAAAGAGTGGAAGGGATGGCAAATGCTATAGAACAAATAGCAATGCTTAAAGAGCCAATTGGAAAAGTTCATGAGGGATGGATCGTTGAAAATGGGATGAAGATAGAAAAAGTTTCTGTCCCTATTGGTGTGATTGGGATCATCTATGAAAGCAGACCAAATGTAACGAGTGACACTGCAGCATTGTGTTTAAAAAGTGGAAATGTATGTATATTAAAAGGTGGGAAAGAGGCAGAAAACTCCAATAGTGCCATAGCAAAAATCTTACAAGAGGTTTTAATAGCAAATGATTTACCAAAGCAGATTATTTCACTTTTGCCAGATAGCTCAAGGGAAGGGGTAGCAAACTTAATAAAAGAAGATAAATATGTGGATCTCATTATCCCAAGAGGTGGTGAAGCACTTATAAAATTTGTAAGTACTAATGCAACCGTACCCGTGGTAAAACATGACAAAGGACTTTGCCACACATATGTTGATAAAGATGCTGATATTCAAAAAGCTTTGGATGTCTGTGTGAATGCTAAGTGTAGAAGAGTTGGAATTTGTGGAGCGATGGAGACACTACTTGTTGATGAAAATATTGCCAAAGAGTTTTTGCCAAAACTTTTTCATAGACTTAAAGAATATGGAACACAACTTAAAGGGTGCGAGCTTACACGAAATATTATAGAGGTGGAAAAAGCAACTTTAGAAGACTATGATACTGAATACCTTGATAATATCTTGTCTATAAAAGTGGTCAGTGATCTAAAAGAGGCGATCGATCATATTGCTCAATATGGTTCTGGTCATAGTGATGCAATTATTACTGAGAACTATACAAAAGCAGAGCAGTTTTTAAATAGTGTGGATAGTGCCTGTGTGTACCTCAATGCAAGTACTCAGTTTACTGATGGAGGGGAGTTTGGTTTTGGAGCTGAGGTTGGTATAAGTACCAATAAGCTTCACGCTAGAGGACCTATGGGGATAAATGAACTTACAACTTACAAGTTTAAGATATATGGAAATGGGCAGATTCGTCCATAGTTACAAAAACTACTCAAAAATTGATGGAGTTTTAAAGAGAGTTTTATTTTAACTATGATAAAGTTATTCAAATTTAAAATAGGAGAATTGATATGGCAGTAGTTATTACTGATACTTGTATTTCGTGTGATGCTTGTTTAGACGAGTGTCCAACAGAAGCGATTGTTGACAATGATGAGAACCCAACAGGTGAGGATATATATTATGTATATGCAGATAAGTGTGTTGAGTGTATAGATCATCATGACACTCCAGCATGTGCTGAAGCATGTCCTACAGAAGGATGTATCGTTTGGAGTGAAAACCCAACAACTGAGGGTGCTGTAGCAGGAGAGCCTTGTATAGAAGATTAAGATTATCTTAATTTAAGAAGAAAAAAAGGTAAGAGATTCGTTTCTCTTGCCTTTTTTTTATTTTTTCGATATAATCTGCGACTTTAAACAAAAATAGGAGAAAAAATGGAGCAAACATTATCGATTATCAAGCCTGATGCAGTGGCTAAAAATGTAGTTGGGAAGATATTAGACAGATTTGAGAGCAATGGTTTACGAATTGCTGCTACGAAAAAGATCCAGTTAAGTCGTGCTGATGCTGAAGCTTTTTATGCGGTTCATTCAGAGCGACCTTTCTTTGGTGAGCTAGTAGAGTTTATGATCTCTGGACCAGTTGTTGTTACAGTACTTGAAGGGGAAAATGCAATGGCAAAAAATAGAGACCTTATGGGAGCTACAAATCCAAAAGAGGCTGAAGCTGGAACAATAAGAGCTGATTTTGCTGAGTCAATTGATGCAAATGCAGTACATGGATCAGATTCATTAGAAAATGCTGCAAATGAGATTGCATTTTTCTTTGCACAAAGAGAGATTTGTTAGAAGTTTTATGAAAATAGAGTTTCGAAAAATACCACAAACGAGTAGTGACTTTGATATAGTGTCAGATTCAGTAAAGTTTTCAGGTATTTTTAGTAAAATATCAACTAAATTAGTTGAACTAGACAGCAAACTTGAGGGAAAACTTCAAGTACAGTGTTGTAGATGTGGCAAAGATATGGATATTGGGCTCAGTGAAGAGAATAAGTTTTTATTGAGTGATGGGATCTATAAAGATGAAAATGAAGATGAAAGAATTGTGATTGAGATAGATGAGGGAATTGTAGATTTTGATACAATTTTACAAAGTGAAATTAACGCATATCAATCAGATTTTTACATATGTGGTGAGTGTGAAAATGACACTCAAGAATTAGAAATAGAATATTAAAAAAGGATAGAAAATGGCAGTACCAAAGCGTAGAGTGAGTAAAACACAAGGTTTAAAAAGAAGAACTCACTATAAAATTCAGTTAAAAAGACCTGTAAAAGATAGTGACGGGACATGGAAAATGCCTCATAATGTGAATCCAACTACGGGTGAATATAAAAACTAATGATTAAAATAGCAATCGATGCGATGGGTGGAGACAATGGTCCCACTCCCATTATCGAGGGACTCAAACTTGCTTTAAAACATGATAGGCATTTTGAGGCTATACTTGTAGGTAATGAAGAAGAGCTTTTACCTTTAATTCCTTCTAAATTTAAAGATCGAATCTCTATCCATCATGCAAGTGATGTAATAGGGATGTCAGATCAGGCAACAGATGCACTTAAAAGAAAAGAAAGCAGTGCATATAAAGCAATAGAGTTAGTAAAATCAGGGGTCGCTAGTGCGTATGTAAGTGCAGGACATAGCGGTGCCTCTATGAGTTTAGCTACTTTACGAATAGGAAGAATTAAAGGTGTAAGTAGACCCGCTATTGCAACACTAATGCCAACCATTACTGGAAATACTTTAGTTCTTGATGTGGGAGCCAATGTTGATTGTGACCCAATCAATCTTTTAGAGTTTGGTATTATGGGACAGGTATATTCAGAAGATGTTTTAGCAGTAGAAAAACCTCTAATGGGGCTTTTAAGTAATGGGGAAGAGGAAACAAAAGGGAATGAGATCACAAAAGCAGCTTATAAACTTTTAGAGCCACTACCCCATTTTGTTGGAAATGTTGAAGGAAATGATATTTTCAATGGGGCTGTAGATGTAGTGGTGTGTGATGGATTTATGGGAAATGTCCTTTTAAAAACAGCCGAAGGGGTAGCGGATACTATAGTTACTTTAATAAAAAATGATCTAAGACGATCGTTAATAGCGATTACAGGGGCTGTACTTATGAGAAAAGTATTTAAAAACCTAAAATTGAAAGTTGACTATGCAGAGTATGGTGGAGCACCACTTATTGGAGTGAATGCTCCTGTAATTATAGCTCATGGAAAATCAAATGCAAAAGCTATAAAAAATGCAATCTTTCAAGCGATAAAAGCAGCTGATTCTAATTTAAATAGTCATATAGAAGAAAAACTCAAACAGTTTAAAGGATAGACCAATATGTATGCTTCATTTCGCTCTGTAGGTGCGTGTGTACCTGATGAAATACGAGACAATCAATGGTTTACTCAAAGGCTTGATACAAGCGATGAGTGGATCATAAAGCGTACAGGGATAAAACAAAGACGAATAGCAAAAAGTGATGAGCAAACCAGTGACTTAGGGGTAAAAGCAGCGCAAGTTGCAATAAAACGGGCAAATATAGATAAAAAGCAGATCGATTTAGTTATTTGTGCAACTATTAGTCCAGATTATATGTGTATGCCCTCAACTGCTTGTCTTATAGCGCAAAAGCTAGATCTAGGACATGTGATGGCTTTTGATATAAGTGCTGCTTGTACAGGGTTTATCTATGCTTTGAGTATCGCAAAAGCATTTATCGAATCAGGGATGAAAAAAAATGTCTTAATTATAGGTGCAGAAAAACTTAGCAATATAGTTGATTATACAGATAGAACAACCTGTATGCTTTTTGGTGATGGTGCAGGGGCTGCAATTATTAGCTCTACAGAAAATAAAGATGAAGCAATAGTAGATGTACAGTGTAGCAGTGACGGAAGTTTAAATGATCTTTTAATGACCCCAGCAGTACACTCAGACGAGCTTTCTTGTATGCAAATGAAAGGGAATGAAACTTTTAAAATAGCAGTAAGAACTCTTACAAGTGATGTTCAAAAAATAATGGAAAAAAACAACTATAACAATGATGATATAGATCTATTTATCCCCCATCAAGCAAACTATAGAATTATCAAAGCAGTGGGGGAAGCTTTAGGCTTTAAAGAAAGTCAAAAAGTACTCACTGTAGAAAAATATGGAAATACCTCTTCCGCTTCTATCCCTATGGCAATCAATGAGTGCTATGAGGATGGTAGATTGCAACCAGGGACAACAATGTTACTTGATGCATTTGGTGGTGGGCTTACATGGGGAAGTGCCATAATGAAGTTTAGCCCAAATATTTAAGCTAAAATTAACTACAAATTATTTATAATAAGTTAAATACTAGGCCAAACTTACTGTGAGGTAAGGACGGAAAGCCACGGGTCTTTTTAGAAAGATAGCCGAGTTGCACAACTTTTCGCGTATATTGTATACTAAGTTTTGGCCTATACAAAGGCATATATCATGAAAAATAAACAAAAAACAAAAAATAGCTCCTCTTCTTGGAAAGGGATATTAGCACTAAGTGTGATAATTTTTATGTGTGGTGGGTATTGGTATCAAACAAAAGATACAAAATCGGAAACATACAGTATTCAAAAAGCAGATGATTGGAAACTTAAAGAAGCGACATATATTAATTTAACAGGAAAAGCAGCAGAATCAAAAAGTATTAAGCTATCTGAAGGGTACTGGGAGAGTGGTAAGTTTGATTTTTAGTCAAACTTAAATTCAAACGAAAACTGCTCTTCTTTGAAATCTATTTTTACCTCTCCCCCATTTTTGAGTTTCCCAAAAAGGATCTCATCGCTCAGTGGTATTTTAATCTTTTCACTAATAACTCTTTGAAGAGGTCTAGCCCCCATAATTTTATCATATCCTAGTGTTGCTAGCTGCTTTTTTGCTTTAGGAGAAGTTTTTATAACAATATTCTTATCACTAAGACTTTGTTCAAGATCTTTAATAAACTTACCAACAATCTTTGTAACAACTTCAGGAGTGAGATGCTCAAATTTAACGGTTGCATCAAGGCGGTTTCGAAACTCTGGAGCAAAAAACTTTTTCACGGCTTTATCTTCATTGAGGTTTGTATCCTTTTCAAATCCCATAATATTGGCAGCTTTTGCTCCAAGATTTGAGGTCATGATCAAAATAACATTTTGAAAATCTGCTTTGGAACCATTGTTATCTGTTAAAGTAGCATTGTCCATCACTTGAAGAAGCAAACTCATCAAATCTGGATGGGCTTTCTCTATCTCATCAAGAAGCAAAACACAGTGGGGATGTTTTCGAATAGCTTCTGTTAAAAGCCCCCCTTTTTCATATCCCACATATCCAGCAGGTGCTCCTATAAGACGACTAACAGTATGAGCCTCACTATATTCAGACATATCAAATCTTTCAAAATGAACCCCAAGTTCATGTGAAAGCTCACGAGCCACTTCTGTTTTTCCTACCCCTGTACTTCCTGTAAATAAGAAACTCCCAATTGGTTTATTATCAAGCCCCATTCCACTTCGGTTTATTTTAATTGCTTTTACTATAGTTTCAATAGCACTATCTTGCCCAAAAACCCTTTTTTGAAGTCTTTTTTGAAGATTTTTTAATAAGATCAAATCAGATTTAGTGGCTGTTTTAGGTGGAATATTTGCAATACTAGCGATAGTGTTTTCTACATCTTTTGCACCAATTTTAATGGTTTTTTGATCTTTCTTTTGTATTTTAATAGTTGCTGCAACTTCATCAATAACATCAATTGCACTATCTGGAAGATATCTATCATTAATAAATTTTTTGCTTAATTGTGCAGCAAGGGCTAAGCTTCCTTTGGAGTACTGTACATTATGAAATGTTTCATATTTCTCTTTCAATCCTTCTAGTATTAAGATACAATCTTCAATGGAAGGTTCACTTACATCCACTTTTGCAAATCGTCTACTAAAAGCTTTATCTTTTCCAAAATCATTTCTATACTCTTCATAAGTCGTAGCTCCTATGAGTCGTAGCTCTCCACTACTTAAAAGAGGTTTTAGTATATTGGAAGCATCCATTGTACTATTGCCCACACTTCCAGCACCCACTACAGTGTGAATCTCATCAATAAATAAAATAGCATTGGCTTTTTTTAAAACCTCTTGAATAACACTTTTAAGCTTTTTTTCAAAATCTCCCCTATATTTTGTTCCTGCTATGAGTGAGCTCATATCAAGTGAATAGATCTGTACATCCTCTAAAAACTCTGGTATCTCTTTATTGGCAACTTTGAGTGCTAACCCTTCAACAATAGCCGTTTTCCCAACACCTGTTTCCCCTAACAAAATAGGATTGTTCTTTTTTCTTCTTGCTAATATCTCGACCACTCTATTGACCTCTTTTTCTCTTCCTATAACTGGGTCAATTTTTCCTTGTTGAGCCAGTGCCACAAGCTCAGCACTATTTTGTTCAAGGATAGATTCTTTTTTATTATTTTTATCACCTAGCTCTTGAAGTTCTACAAACTCCTCACCATCTTCTGAAGATGATTTATATGATCCGTGGCTTATCTCTTCTAGGATATCTACTTTTTCTAAACCTTGTTGACGAAGTAAATAGGCACTATAAGTTTGTTCATCTTTCAATATATAGACAAACATATCCTCTGTAGAAGACTCCCCTTTTCCAGAAAGCTGTGCGTGAGCTACCATCTGTTCAATAGTTTGGGTAAGTGTCACCGTTTCTAATGGATCTTGGTTTTTTATATGCTCTGGAAAACTAGGGGTGTTATTGAGAATATATTTTTTTACTTTTTTTTGTAAATCTTGTGGGTCAATATTTAGCTCACTTAAAAGTGAAACGATAGAAGGGTTTTCTAAAAGATATAAAAAGATATGTTCTATAGTGATATATTCATGTTTATTAGCCCTTGCATAATTGACAGCTTTGGTAAAAACTTTTTGCAACTCTTTACTTATCATTATCTATTCCTCTTGAGCTATGGCTTTGAGTGGAAAGCCTGCTTTTCTAGCACTTATGCGTACTTGAGATACTTTAGTTAAAGCGATCTCCTTAGTATACACACCACAAATTGCTTTTCCGTTATTATGAACTTGTAACATAATAGTTTCAGCCTCATTTAATGATTTGTGAAAAATAGTTGTTAAAACTTCTATAACAAAATCCATAGTTGAAAAATCATCATTTAAAAGATACACAAGATACTTTTTTGGTTCTTCTAAGTCAAGTTCCTCGTGAAGTTCATATTCATAACTAGCCATTATTCCCCTTTATATTTTACAGTGTGTTGCTTCATAAACAAGATGCTTTGCAACGATCTCATTCTCATTGACAAAGCTATCGATATGAAGATCACTAAAATCTTCCATTTGTGCTTTATGTGTTATTTTTACCACGACAGAGATAGTTGGATCGATACTTTTTATAGCTTCAGTAATAAGTCGTATCTTCTCATCATTATCAATCGCAATTATAACAGCCGTTGCATTTTTAATATATAAAGAGTTAAGCATCGTTTTGGAAGCTGCATTTCCAAAAAAGACAATATCCCCTTTCTCATGCCCCTCTTTGACATGTTGTCTATCATGTTCAATTGCGACATATGCTATCCCTGTTTCTTTGAGATTTCGTACAATCTTTTGCCCTAAAAGTGAGTATCCACACACAATGATATGGTTTTTTATATCTGCACTTACAGGGGGATCTTCTAAAATCTCAGTTCTATTTGGGTAAAAGAAGTTTGTAAAAGCTCTTACATATCTTAATACTAATGAGGTAAATATCAAAGAGATAATTACTACTGAGATCAGTATCTGATTGAGTTCATTATCAAGAATATTTTGGGTATTTGCTAGAGCCAAAACAGCAAAAGAGAACTCCCCCACTTGAGCAAGAGCAAGAGCTGTTTTTACCGCTCTTTTTGTAAAAGTAAACATCCGTATTATAGCAAATATCAACACAGCTTTTAAAGCAAGTATAGCTATCGCTAAAGCTACTATAAGAAAAAAGTTTGAATAAATAGTGGTTAAGTTTACTTGCATCCCTACAGAGATAAAAAAAACTCCAAGTAAGATATCTCTAAAAGGGACAAGATCCGCTTCAATTTGGTATTTATATTTTGTCTCAGCGATCATCATCCCTGCTAAAAAAGCTCCAAGTGAGTGGGAAAAACCAAAACTATGAGCCAACCATGCTGATGAAAGTACTATAAGTAAAATAGAAGCGATAAAAAGCTCTTCAATATGGGTATCTACCACATAGGCTAAAAATCGTTCAATGATATAAAATCCAACAACAAATAAAATAATCCCAATAATAATAGCAGATACTATAGTATTAATAACCATATCTCCCATCGATTTTGATTGATCAGCAAGGATGGTAATCATAAGTAAAATTGGAATTACAGCAAGATCTTGAAAAATAAGTATCCCCACACTATTTCGTCCATAAGGTCTATGGATATCTCCATTTTCATTAAGTACTTTAAGTACAATAGCAGTTGAAGAAAGAGCAAGTGCAGCACCAATTACAATCGATGTTTTTGTATCAAGTGAGAAAAAATAGTGAGAGATAAAAGAGAAAAATGCAGTAGTGATAATGACTTGTAAAGACCCAAAAACAAATACCTCTTTTTTCATCTGTTTGAGGTGATTTACAGAAAACTCTAACCCAATGGTAAACATCAAAAACACGATCCCATACTCAGCAATATGATTTACATAGCTAGTATTGAGTTTGACAAAATCCATAAAAGAAACTATGATAATACCTGTAAATATGTATCCCACGATCGGGGAGATATTGATCTTTTTTAAAAGAAGATTTAAAACAAGAAATTATTGCAGAATGGGATGATGAAAGTCATCTAAACAAGTATTTTTGC
>JAGYNS010000309.1 GCA_018399655.1 Campylobacterales bacterium | reverse complement strand
TTTTTGTAGGGTTACTCTCTCTTAGCTCTTTTTGGGCTATCAAAAACACCTTTCTTGATGCATTGCCTGATCTTTCACCTCCGCAAGTGATACTCCAAATCAAATGGCCTGGGCAATCGCCCCAAACCATCGAAGAGCAGATAAGCTATCCCTTAATCACAGAGTTAATGTCGTTGCAAAATATCTCTACAGTTAGATCAATAAGTGGGTTTGAAGATGGTTTGGTCTATATTATTTTCAAAGATGGGACAGATTTTTATGATTCAAGAACTCGAGTATTGGAAAAGCTTTCCCAGCTTAATGCAACTTTTCCAAGTGGGGCTACGGTTGAGCTTGGAGTGGATGCTACTGGTGTTGGATGGGCGTATCAGTATGCCTTAAAATCAGATTCAAAATCTCTTGATGAACTAAGAAGTTTGCAAGATTATTACTATAGATTTGCCCTTTTGGGTGTTGATGGAGTTAGTGAAGTAGCTCCTATTGGGGGATTTGTCAAAAATTATGAAGTAACGATCAATCAAGATAAACTAAGACAGCACAACCTTACAATAGATGATATTAAAGATATTATCCAAGTAAGCAATGATGACAAAGGGGGAAGACTCATACTTGAAAATGGGTTTGAGCAAATTGTAACAGCAAAAGGGTATTTGAAAAATAGAAGCGATATTGAAAATCTCACAATCACTGTAAATAATACCATCCCTTTAAAAATTAAAGATATAGCCGATGTAAACATCGTCCCTGCTTCAAGAAGAGGTATGGCTGAACTCAATGGAGAGGGGGAAGTTGTAGGGGGGATTGTTGTCGTTCGATTTGGGGAAGATCCCTATAGTGTTATTCAAAAAGTAAAAAAGAAACTCCAAACACTCAATGTAGAGGGGGTAGAAGTTGTTCAAACATATGATAGAACATCTTTGATTGATAAAGCGATAGAAACATTAAATACTACCTTAGTTAAAGAAAGTTTGTTTGTGATGGTTATTGTTGCTCTATTTTTATCCCATTTTCGAAGTGCTTTGATTGTGGTTATTGCCCTTCCTATTACTGTAGCAATTACATTTTTGATTATGAAATTTTTTGGTATTGGTTCCAATATCTTATCCCTTGGGGGTATCGCTATTGCTATTGGGGCGATGATTGATGCCTCCATTGTGATGATAGAAAATGCCCACAAACATATCAATAAACATATTCAAGAACACGGAACGATGTCCAATGCCAAAAGAGCCCAGATTATTCTCACAGCATCCAAACAAGTGGGACGACCCATATTTTTTGCAATGATTTTGGTGGTGGTATCATTTTTACCTATTTTTGCACTGGATGGACAAGAGGGAAAACTCTTTCATCCTCTCGCTTACACAAAAACTTTTGCGATGATTGGGGGAGCAATACTTGCTATCACCCTTGTCCCTGTGTTGATGTTGTTTTTACTTAAAGGAGATATACCGCAAGAAAACAAAAGTATAATCAATAGATTTTTTCAAGCGATCTACTCCCCTATTTTAAAACTTTCATTAAAACTTCGATATATCGTGTTTGGATTATTTATCCTCTCTTTGGCTGCTACATATCCACTTTATAATAAGTTCAAATGGGAATTTATGCCAATGATGAACGAACAAACTTTTATGTATATGCCCGTAACTCCGTATGGGATCGGTATTGATATGGCAAAAGAGCTTACCCAAAAA
>JAGYNS010000308.1 GCA_018399655.1 Campylobacterales bacterium | reverse complement strand
TGATATGTGGTTGAAAAAAAGTGGAGATAAGTTTTTAATCTCTAAAACGACACCACCTGTCCAAAGAGTGTGTAATACTTCTTAAAATAAACAAAAAGGGAGCCAAAAATGATACCGTTTGTAATAGGTGGTGTTGCGTTAGCAGCTACTGGATATGGGATAATGAAATATTTAGAGGATGATGACAATCGTGAGAAATTACAAGATTCTCTAATACGAGGATACGACAATATTGATAATTTTCAAGAAAAAGGTCTAGATCTTATAGACAGTTTAGAGGAAAAAACAGATCAATTTTTTGGCTGCAAAGACCAAAAATCTACTGAAGCACTTTTTCTTAAACTTGATGAAAATGGTTGCCAACCAACAGAGAATGAAAGCTTAGGGCAGTACAACATAGCTAAGATAGAGCTTTTAAACACTACCTTTATAGAACTCACCACAGCACTAAAAGAGATAGATAATCTTCCTGAGTCTATCCATACAGTAGAGCCTTTGGAGTTTGCACAAACTATCTATCCATTTGACACTATAAGTGTAGAGCTAAAGAGTGACTTTGAAAAACATGCCCAAATACTTCAAGATACAAAAAAATATATCGATAGTCATCTTGATACTTTAGACACTATTATCATCAGTAATATAGACTTTAAAAACTATAGCGATGAGGATAAAAAACTGATCCAAAATCTCATAGCCGTATTTAAACTTATAGAACATATTACATATACAAAAATGACTAACGATAGAGTATCTATCTCAAGAGGTGCTAAAAGAGCTTTTGGGAAGTTGAAGCAATTGATTAGTTAAGAATCGGATTTGAAAAACTCACAAAGTTTTATATCTAGGATTTGTGAGATTTTTAAGAGTTGTTCGATGTTGAAGTGTTTGTTTCTAAAACATATTACACTTCCTGAGACTACCGATACCGATTTGTATCTCATTTGAAGTGAAAGTGCAAGTTGGGAGATTTTTTAGCTTTGCGATATTAGCAATATTTTTGCCGATGGTTTTATGAAGCTGTCCAGGGGTAATGTTACGCATAAAGATACAACCTACTATAAGTGATAATTTAGTTGTAAGTGTATCTTATGTAGAATTTTGTGTCAAACTCTTATATCTAGTGTATTATAGGAGATATTGAATAATACTAAAAATAAATAAGGGTAATAAATGTCAAGATTTAAACAAGCGATTAAGACAAAAGAGTTAGAAAGTGCATTGTTAAAACATCCACTTAGAGAAATAGACGAGCAAGTTAAAAAAGACTACATCAAAGGCTTAGTTTTTGTAGCTACAGCAGATGAAAATTTTCATGATGATGAGAAAAGCTATGTAGTATCTTTGATGAAAAACATAGGCTTAGATGAGGGACTTTTGGGTGAATTTGAAATATTTGCCAAAGAGTGTGAAGATAAAGAAGTGATTGCTTTTATGGATAGATTAAAAGCTTTCGAAGAGGATATGAAAATCAACTTTATGATAGAGGTTGTAGTGATCTCTTTCAAAGATGGTGAGTTTGATGAATCAGAGCAAAATATGTTTAATGATTATCTTGAGATATTAGAAATAAGTGATAAGAAAGATGACATAATGTATCTCTCAACTGCACTCATAAATAAAGATGTAGATTTAGCACTCTCTTTTTATACAGCTAAAAAAGAGATGTTTTTAAAATATGACTATATGTTTAACATTTT
>JAGYNS010000307.1 GCA_018399655.1 Campylobacterales bacterium | reverse complement strand
AAATATTCTCAGCAATAGATAAGCACCGTTTAATAGGAAGAGACCCTGCTTGGTGTGACTTTGTTGTTGGTGATTCAAGTGTTTCACAAGTTCATTTAAGTATTAGCTGTGATGAACCAAATTTAGTTATTGAAGATTTGAACTCATTAAATGGTACTTGTATAGATGGTGTCAAAATCGAGAAGCCTTTTAGCCAAATATTGATAAAAAGAGATGTAAAAGTCACCCTTGGTAGTGGTGATATTTATCTTCTAAAAAAGTGAATATATGAAACGAAGAAACAGAGAAGTCAATATTTTTAGTATGTCCGCACTGGATCTTTTTGCTAGTGCTATGGGTGCTTTTATACTCATTATGATTATATTGTCAGAGTTTTATCTCAATGTATCTCCTGTTCACCCTACCGAGTTGGCTCAACAGCTAGCAATTGCTAAAGAAAAACAAGAAGAGCTAGAGAAAAAAAATAAGGAGCTAGAAGAGCAGAAAAAAGAGCTTGAAAAGCAAGCAAAAGCTACCTACTTACTAGTCACCCTAAGCTGGACAAAAAGTGCAAATAAAAAAGTAGATATTGACTTGTATGTTATAGACCCTCATGGCAATAAGTTTAACTACAGCAGTCACAACAGAACAAGATCTCACTATCCTAACTCAAAAGCAGAACTGAGTGAAGATGCTACAGATGGTCCTGCATCTGAGATATGGGTTGCCCCTAAAGCAGAAGTTGGAGCGTATAAGGTGTATTATAATTATTATAGCGGTGAAACAGCTGCTAACTTAACAGGGAGAATATTTCATGCCAATGGTATGGTCAAGCTTCCAAGTGCCTCAATGTCAAGAAAACAAAACGCACCAGGGGTTCATGTAGCTACGATATATGTGAAAGAATCAGGTGAAATAGATGTGCAAGTGCATATATAAAAGGAGTGGAAGATGATAAGACTAGAAGTGGGTAGAAAACAGAAGTTTTTAACGATAAATGATACGAGTGTAAGTGGTTTGCATGCCTATTTGTTTGTAAATCTAAAGAATGAAAATATACTTCTTATGGATTGTAACAGTACAAATGGAACATATCTGTACTTATCAAACCAATGGAAGCGAGTATCAAAAGTGTATCTTGAACCAAACCTAAAAATACGACTAGGAAGCTTTGAATTTGTAAGCGATGAGATGATAAAAAGAGTTAAAAGTTATGTGGATAAGGAAACAGAACAAACGATGATTCCGATTAATTGTTGCGAAAAAACAAATAAACCCACAGCAAGTAAAAAGCCTGAAAATATCAATGAAACTCCAAAGAGAGTTGAAAAAAAAGAGAAAAACAATAAAGTAATGAGAGATGAATATGGAAATATCATCCAAGCGAAAGGGTAAGTATGAAAGAGAAGTTTAGAGTCTATTTTGCTGTTGTTGGGGTAGTTGGTGCGTTTGTATTTATAACACTGATGCATTTTGTTTTGCCTGAGTCTATGATAGCAACTGTGTTGTTTGGAAAAGGGACAAATCCTTATCCATTTACGGTACATAATCTTATGTGGATACTCTTTTTTGTGGGGTTTGCAGAGTTGGCTTTTAGGATTTATGTATCAAAAATAAACAAGCAACAACTTCATTCAAGTCTTTTGCCTGAAGATGAATTTACAGTTTTAACCGCCAATGATTTAGGTCCTATTTATGGTCATCAGTGGCGGCATTTTAATGC
>JAGYNS010000306.1 GCA_018399655.1 Campylobacterales bacterium | reverse complement strand
AACTAGAAATGAAAAAGATTTTCAAAATTTAGATATTGAGATAATAAATCCTTTTTAGGTGATAAAATCTGTAATTTTCATAGCCTTTGTAAAACCTAAATAGCTAATTTTCAAGAGATTCTATATTATAATACATAAGTTAGTGTATACATTGGAGAAGAAATGATAGAACATCGTATCAAAAAAGTCAAAGCAAACTTATTGTTAGAGCAGCCCTACTTTGGCTCAGTTGCTATGATGCAAAAGCCAAAGCAAAATGACGATATCCAGACCTTTGCAAGCTCTCCAGAATACTTTGAATACAATGACCAATACCTAGAGTATCTTGATGATCAGCAACTTGGTTTTTTACTTACCAATTCTGCTATGCATCAAGCTTTAGGATACAGCAATAGAAAAGAGGGTCGTCAAGATTGGCTTTGGACAATGGCTCAAGACTATGCGATAAACTCTTTACTTGTCAACAATGGATTAAGCCTCCCTGATGGGCTTTTGTATGATGATAGATTTGACACTATGAGTGCAGAAGCTATTTATAAAGTGCTTGAAGATGAGATAGATGATATAAAGCATACTCCAAAAGAGATAGAAAATATTCGTTATGAAAAGATGGAACAATCACATGAATACGATGAAGATCCCATAGACTTTGAAGAGCAAAACCAACAGCTTATCAACAAAGCAAAGCTTCAAGGGGATTTACCTCTAGGGATTGAGATTTTGATCCCTCAAATAGATACAAAAACTGTATCATGGGAAGATGAGCTTTATACACTTATAGAAAATTCTATTAAGTTTGATTATCAACTTTTACCACCAAATAAACGCTATTTGTACCAAAATATAGCCTTACCAAGTCTAAGTGGAGAGAAAGTAAAACTAGTGATTGCCATAGATAGCTCAGGCTCAGTAGATGGGAATCTTTTGGCACGATTTTTAAATGAAGTAGAATCTATTATGAATAGTTTTTCCTCTTTTGAGATCGATCTACTTGTAGCAGATGCAAAAGTTCATGAGCATCATACTCTTTATCCTGGAGATGAGCTAAGCTATACCCTTAAAGGTGGTGGGGGGACTGATTTTGAAAAGACTTTTGAATATATCGATGAAAATATTGATAAGGTAAACTTAGTACTCTATTTTACAGATAGCTTTGGAAAGTTTCCTTCTCAACAGCCTTTATATGATGTGATCTGGGCATGTCCAAACAAAGAGGCAAAAGTACCATTTGGTACTATTGTTTCTATTGGTAATGCTTCTTAAATACTTTTAAAGCCTTTTTCAAAGATTTTTTCTTTGTTTTCCCTAGTGCTCGAAATACACCTTTGCTATTGAAAATCTCTACTTCATGAAGATTGTCTTTGTGTTTGATATCTAAGATCACTAAGTCTTTTTTTTGAGACTTTTTTAGCCCCTTTACACTTTTTGTTTTGATAAATTTTATTTTGTCCATTCTATTTGTACCTTTTTTAAAAATAACCTTTATTATACTATAATTATTGTAAAATAAAGAATGACAAATGAGAATAATGGAAAAAATATATACCTTGTAGGTGGAGCGGTTCGAGATCAACTTATGGGAGTGCCTATAAGTGATAAAGACTTTTGTGCTATAGGTTTTACAAGCGATGAGTTTTCCCATCTTGAAAGAGTTGGCAAAGATTTTCCTGTGTTTTTATTAGAAGATGGGAGTGAATTAGCCCTAG
>JAGYNS010000305.1 GCA_018399655.1 Campylobacterales bacterium | reverse complement strand
ACGGTTCCAAAATAGAGTATGTAGATAGTCATCTTTATCTAAAAACTTTTTATCTTTCTGCTCTTCTTGGGAGTATATTGTAAGATTGTAATGTATAATATTTGTTGTTGTATTTGCATCAAGTTGATACACTGTTTGTTTCATCCCAATATCAAATGGCTTATAAATAATATCTCTTTTTGAGAGAGTTAGAGTATCCCAAGTTGTATCAATAATAAATTCACTTGAATTATTTTCTCGAAACATTTGCTTTACTATATTAAATAATTGGTGTACTTCTACATTTTTTTCTACAGTAGAGTAAGTGTGTTGATGATTATATTTATAAAAACACCCTTGAAACCCTATCAAAACTATTATTAGTACCAAAATTTTATACATCTTCTTATCCTTTATCTACTAGTACCATAAAAACCTAATCTTTCTAAAGTTTGATAGTCTAATTCCCCTTTTACACTATCTCCCAATACTTTGATATTGTGTTCTTCTGCAAAAAGTAAAATTTGCTTGATTTTGTGTTGTTTTGTGGTGTCTCTTTTGATCTCATTGCAATAGTCTTTTTCTATTCTAATATAATGTGGTTTGATACGCTCTAGTTGTTCTAGTGAAAAATCATCTACATCAAAACGCTTAAGCATAACTTGTGCATCAAATTCTACAACAGAATCTACAAATCTTTTATACTCTTTAAAATGCCCAGCAGCACTATATGCGGTGATTACAAATATTAGATTGCTTGCACCTTTTTCGTAGTTCATAATAGAACTAAGCCATGATATAAATCGCATTGAAGTAAATGAACCAACAGCAAGATTGATAGCAATTTTATGATTAATTTCACCCATAGCAATATGTTCTAATGCTTTTTTTATCAGTTGCTGATCAAACTCTGATGCTAGATCAATTTTTTCTGCAGCTGAGATAAATACTCCAATAGGTAACTTCTCAAATGTTCTCATATCAATTATCATTGGAGTTACTTCTTGCATAATGAGGTTTGGAGTAGGATCAAAGTCATAGGTGTCGTATACATATTGAAGTGCAAAGTCTCCCCTTTCGATAGTATCTTTGACACTATTTTCAAGCTCTTTGTTTTTCTCAATTTGATCACTTAAGTCAGATACATGATAGTTGGCTTTATTTTCTTGAATAGCTAGTTGATGTTCCTCTTTTGCACTTTGTAAAATTGATTCTATTGTTCCATATTTATCAAAAGGGACACCCCCATAAAATATTCTATTATCAAAAAAGTAATATCTATCTCCTAGTTCTTGTGTTGCTACGATGAGTTGATCAAGAATCTTTCGAACAGTTGTAGCATCTTCAATATATAAAACTATTGCAAACTCTGCTCCAAAAAAACGATAAAATTTTCCATCAAATTCTCTATTTGTCATAAAAAAGTTTTCAACTATTTTGGCAAAATTTTCAATGAGTGAATTGATGGTATCTCCTCCATGTTGTTTTGTTAATTCACCTAGTTGGTCTATTTTGAGATATATCACATACCCAACAGCATTTGTGACAAACATATGCTTTATATCTTTTTCAAACCATTTTTTATTTGGTAGTCCTGTCAAATCATCGGTAATCTCTTTTTTCTCAATTATATCGCGAGTTATGTTGAGTTCGTTGATATTTTGCACAAGGTTATTTGAAAGAAGCGTAATATTACTCAAAAGTGAGTCTAGCTCCTCTTGATGAAATTGAAGATCTTATTA
>JAGYNS010000304.1 GCA_018399655.1 Campylobacterales bacterium | reverse complement strand
ATCTCCTCTCCCGACTTAAACTTCTTTGCTATCTCTGCTCTATGATCATCCCACTTAGTGGCAAGGTCATAAAAGAAATAGATCATTGATGTAAGCCCAAAAAGTACTAAAAAAAATGTGTGCATCTCTTTATTTGAGGGTTCTCTCTTTTTATTCTCTACTGCCATCTCTGCTCTCCTTTTTAGGTTTGTTTATTTTTTTAAATCTTCGAACAAGTTTTAAAGCTTGTTCCTCATCAAATGGATAGGGAAACTCTAAAAGAGAGAGAAGGGCATCCTCTTCATCCTCTGCTGTGTTTACTATAAGGTCTATCTCTCTATAGGCTTCATCAAGTAGATAATCATCTTCGCTCATCATAATCTTGCTCCTTTAAAAGTAGTCACTATCTATAATCTTTTCAAGCAGGTGTCTGTATTTTTTAGAACCTAGGACTATAAAAATAAAGCCAGATGCTATGATGATAAAAAGTATAAAATTGATCCACCCATCAAAGTCTGGAAAGAAGCCTGTTTGGTGAAGTGCATCTATGATGTAGTGTGTATCCATAGTAATCTATCCCTCTTTACTTGCTAGTGTTTGCTCTAGAGCTTCTACTCTTTTTTTAAGATCATCAAGCTCTTGTGTTTTAGAACAATCATTCTCTTTGGCTCTTGCTTTTATTTCAAAAATTTCAGTGATTGTAAAAGCCATTGTTAATATTGCCAAAAAAGCTAATGCTATAAGCCATCCATCCATTGTTGTTTTCTCCTTGAAGTGTTTGATGTTTTATCGCTGCTCGCAACTACTTATGCTAACGAGCAGATCGCCTTTTAAAAAGTGCTCATCACCTTTAAGATTCCATCCGCTTGATTTAGAGACGAGGTAGCCCTCATTTGATTTGGAGAATCTCCCTACTCCACACATCAACTCTTTGCCTCTTTGAAAGTGCATTATATTTGCATTATTGTCACTCTCAACACTTGAATCTGCCAAATATTTTATGATCATAAAAAAAGCCAAACTCCCAATAATGATCTTAAATAAGGCCTTCATATCTTTTTTAAACTTCTCATCTTTACGCATTCTGCCTCTCCTTGATGTCTGTCGCTCTGAGTAATAAGAAAGTATAAGCACCAGTATCAGTAATACTGTAGCTTTTAGAGCTTCTGATGTCTCCATAGATTTGCCTTATATGATGTTTTTATGGTGTTATTTTAGAGGATGGGGCTGAAGGGGTTGTTTCGTTTTTATTTGAGGCTTAAAATTTTATAGGTTAGAATACTTACTGTCATACTGATTATGTAATGGGGTCCATCTTTGATTATGAATCAACATCACTAGCACTAATAACAGCTTCAATATTTTTTGACCCTCTTTAGCAGTGTTCCCACGATTTATATCTATGATTTGGTTGCTTAACTATACTTTCATAAAAACCTAAGATGTTGTCGACGATCTTGTTCACAAGTTCACTCACCTTTTAATACATTTGACAATTTTCTTTTCTTACACTGCTATAGCACATGATTTATAGTATATTTAGTTCCTCTACCGGTTGTACCTTCAACTTTTTTTATGCACCCTTTATCTAATAGATCTACTATATCCCTTGAGGCATTAGTTTGGGCAGTATTAGCAATTTTTACATATTTAGCTTTTGTAAGATCACCTTTGAAGTTTTCGCTTCCGATGTCTAACAGTCGATTAAGCACTTTGACTTGTCTTGCATTGAGATCATCTTCTC
>JAGYNS010000303.1 GCA_018399655.1 Campylobacterales bacterium | reverse complement strand
CATCAAAAAGATCACCCCACCCAACACAAAAGTGGAGCTCTTAAATGAAGACACCACGACGTACGAGGGCAAGATCGTACGTCTCAAAACAACAAGATTCACCATCCCAACATATTGGGATGTAGAGATACAAAAGCTAGAGCGCCCCAATATCTTAATAGATCTCGCCCTACGCTCTCCACTCAAATACTGGCGCCACCAACATATCTTTACCCAAATAGGTGGAGCATGTGAACTCCGTGATATTATAGAGTATGAGCTCCCATTTGGAATACTAGGCAGACTTATCGCACCCTTATTTGAGCGTGATGTCAAGCAGATGTTTGCTTATCGTCATGAAAGAACAAAAGAGATATTAGAAGCTCACACTCAAGCTAGATCTTAAAATACATATTGTTTGTATTACATCTTTTATCTCTTGCGAGATCGCATCAAGATGCTCGTCAAACTTCTTTGCATCAAAAAGCTCGTAACTTGGAGCTTCTTGAATTGGACTATAAAATATCAAATTTTTAAATTTTATCAGTCTATTATGAGGCTTAAAAAACGTGTAAGATGCAAAATAACTTTGAATATTTTTATCAATAGCAATTTCATCACCCTTTGCCTCTAAAAATGAGATGTATATATAAAATTTATTACTATATTGGTAAAGTTCTATATGTTGAGATACGCCACTTGGGCATTCTCTTTGCAACTCAAACCCAATAATATTTTCGTAAGTTTTATTTCTTTTGAACTCTATAGCATCAAGTACATCTTCAGCTTTGCGAGCTTTTCCATCCTCATCTACCCATATAGAATAGTGATCTAAAAAAATGAAGCCTGCATCAAGATAGCTCTTTTTTATTTTTTCTTGGAGAGCAATCCAAAACTCCATCTCTTTTTGAGCCCAAATACGAGAATATTCCTTGACAAAAGTATGCATTATTTCAATTTTATTAGGAGTTAAAAGCAACACGTCAAGTTCATCTTCGAGTAGTGAATGAAATTTTTGGGCTTCTTGCATTCTCTTCCTTTCAAATATTTTCAAGAGTTTAGTACCATAGGTTGACAGCGTAATGTCTAGTTTTTATCAATGTTTATTTTTTTTGACATAACGTTGTCCATATTCATCTTTATACTTTCAATTCACTACATAAGGAGTACAAATGCAAATACATAGCAATAAAGGTCTATTTTCATGAAAAAAATAACAGAACAAGAATGTGAAGAAGAGCTTCGTAAAATTACTGGGATCTCTCCAAAAAAAACCATTTCTACACCAAATGTAAAAGAGATCGAAAATATTGATTATGATGGTATACTAATAGATCACGAAGATTTACAAACTGTTTTATTCAATAGGGATTTTATTATCTATTCTCAAATAGAGATCATGAATGTCAACATGGCTTTACAACAAATGAAACAGCTCGTTGAAAATTTTAAAGCAAAAGGCTTAGCATTTAGTATTTCTGATGGTATTTTGGTCTATTTTACGCACACTCATGATATAGATGCTGTAAATTTTGCAAATATTATGGAAGTTGTGCATTGTGCTATGGATGAAAATTCACTTCCTAATGATATTTATGTTTATTGGGGTAGTAAAGTTGATAACAAGCTAGAAAGTGACTCAATACAATTGGATATTTTTGTGTCCTATAAAACAAATCAAACTGCTAGCCAAGAAAGATAGCTTGTTGGCTAGCGTTAAAATTAAGACAGTTTTATATTATCAATAATA
>JAGYNS010000302.1 GCA_018399655.1 Campylobacterales bacterium | reverse complement strand
CGCATCACACTCAGCTAGCTGGCCAAATAATCAATGCGCGCGGTGGCCAAATGTTGATGCGCAGGGTGGCCAAGTGCTAATGCGTGGGGTGGCCAAATGGAGTGCGTGCGTACAAGTATATACCCTTAAAGATGAAGAGAAGGTGTTTGTGGTGCGATTTCATTTGGGAGAGAATATGATGCTGATGGTGCGAAACTCTGAGTTGTAGATTGTTGCATTTTAGCGATTCATTTGTGTCAAAAATAAAAAAATTCAATCAAAAAAAGGGCTGAAATAGATGGATGGTGGAACTATTGTCATTATCATTTTTACCTTTGTGGTTCTATATGCTCTCTATCGAGATAAGCTTGATAAAAATGATTAAAATAACAAAAGCTATTAAAAAAAGTGCTAGTAACAAAACTTCATTTGGGAGAGGGTATGATGCTTAAGGTGATGGGAACTGATCTATCCTGTTATTGTACTTTATGAATTAAATCACTTGCAATTTTAGAGCCCTGCAAATAGTTCATTGTTAAATATTTTGTAATTGTAGTAGGGTCATTATGCCCTAAAGCTCCACTCATGTAAATTGCATCTATTCCCTGTTCTGCCATAGCAGAAACCATGACATTACGTGTATAGTGCATAGTGAACCAGTCCCCTAATTCTTTTTTTAACTTAGCTGTTTGTTTTTTTGCATCTGAAATTCTTTGTCCAGGGATAATAGGAGATTCAAATACCCAGCCACTCTCTTTTTTAAACTCTTCAAAAGCTTCTTTTACATTTGGAGGTAAATATATTTTTTGCTCCTCATCATTTTTTGTCTTAGGTAAAAAATAGTAATCGTATTCAAATGAGATATGCTCCCAACGAAGATTAATGATTTCACCTTTTCTGCGCCCTTGAAGTGCTAGTAAGAAGAAAGATCTATAAAATGAATCTTTAGAGTAAAGCTTCAAAATGGCTTTATATATCATTGTCAGTCGTTCTGTGGCATTCACAACAATTTTTTTACTACTAGGAATTTTGATTTTTACATCTTCACATGGATTGTGCATGAGTATTCTATTTGCTCTAGCAATTTTAAAAGATGGAGATAGTATTTCGATTGCTTGTTTTGCTGTTTTTGGGCTGTCACCATCTTGAATATTTTTATTGACCATCTCTTGTAAGCGTTTTGGTAAAATGGTTTTAGCTTTTACCTTACCAATTTTTGGGGATACCTTTCTTTTATAATAAGAGAGCCTGCTTTGCTTGTACGCTGTATCAGGCAAAGTAGCCATATAAAGTTCTACAATATGGTCCACGGTAGCATCAGAATCAACACTGTTTTGGTGTTCTTTTTTTCTTTTTATGAGTTCTTCTTTTGCATTGGCTACCCGTGTTCTTTTGTCCCAAGTCTTTGATGTGTAATCAATTATACCTTTAAAAGTTGACTTCTCATGTTTAAATCTGAAATAGAATTTTGTAAAATTTTTATTAGCTTTTAGACCAGTTTCTATAGTATTGGGATACTCGTTAGGATTGATAGCCAAGATTACTCCTATAAAAATGGGGTACACTTTGGGGTACACCTTTGAAGGAATTTATTGTAGCATAAAAAGAATCAAAAAGAAAAATAATGGTTTTAAAAGTCCTTTAAATAGGAGCTTATGTATTTATAGGAAAGATAGACTATATTGCTCATAACGGAGTGGTCGAGTGTTCGAGTCACTCTGAACCCACCACTAGAAAATCCCTAAACTATTAACTTCT
>JAGYNS010000301.1 GCA_018399655.1 Campylobacterales bacterium | reverse complement strand
AAGCTTGCTGATCCCCTTATTCATATTATTAGAAATTCACTTGATCATGGGATAGAAGAGCCAGAACAAAGGGTAGAAAAAGGGAAAGACCCGACAGGAAACATCACAATCAAAGCAGAATCTTTAGGGGATAAAGTCTATATCACCATTGAAGATGATGGAAAAGGGATCGATGTCAATAAAGTGGTTCATAAATCTTTAGAGAAAAAAATGGTCAATCCAGATGAACTTGATACCATGAGTGAAGAGGAGAAGCTGATGCTTGTTTTCCACCCTGGCGTTTCAACAATGGACCAAGTAAGTGAACTCTCAGGTCGTGGTGTTGGTATGGATGTTGTAAGAAAAACCATTGATAGTATTGGGGGAAAAATCTCTTTACAAAGTGAGGTAGGTGTAGGGACAAAATTAACTTTAGAATTACCAATGAGTGTTGCTTTGTCAAATGTATTTCATGTAAAGCTAGGGGATGCAAACTATGCCTTATCAATGGATTGTATCAATGAAACTGTCAAAGTAACAAAAAATGAAGTTGAATATATCAATAGAAAACCGATGCTCAAACTTCGAGGGGATCTTATCCCATTGGTTTTCAATTATGATCTTTTATCAAAAGATATTGATAAAAGTGAAACTTACTCCTTATTGCTTGTGGAAACACAAGGGAGTAAATTTGGGTTTGTGGTTGATGAATTTGTCAATCAATTAGATATAGTTCAAAAACCACTCTCTTCCAATTTTAAAAACCATCCGTTTATTTCAGGTACCTCATTACTAGGAAATGGTGAAGTGTTATTTGTCATAAATCCATCTAAATTAATCAATCTAAAGGAGAAAAAATAATGGCTTTTGTAGGAAATACCCACAATCAAAATAGTGGAATAAGAAGTGATAGAAGAAGTGATAGTTTACACAAAAGAAAAAATAGGACACTTGCAAAACAACAGCAGATTTCTGAAAATATCAATAGTATCTCAAGTGAAATATTAGGAAAAGCACAAGAGAGTGTAAGTGCTATTGAGGAGCTAAAAAGTGCTATGGAGCAAATAGCAGCAGCGGCAGAACAAAATGCTGGTGCTAGTGAACAAGGGCTTAAAGTTGTTGCTTCTTTAAACACCTCTATACAAAAAACGATGCATGAGCTCAATGAATCGGTCTCTTTAGCAAGCAACACAAAAATGTTTGTTGAAGAGGCTGGGGAAAAAGTGATTGAAACTGCCAAACGGATGCAATTAGCGAGTCAAACTGTAAAAAGTGTTCAAGATAAAAGTCTTGATATGAAAAAAGCCAGTGATAATATTGGTCAAGCAGTAGGGTTTATTGCTAAAATTGCAGATCAAACCAATCTTTTAGCTTTAAATGCTGCTATTGAAGCTGCAAAAGCAAAAGAGCATGGGAAAGGGTTTGCCGTTGTAGCAGCGGAGACAAGAGAATTAGCAGCTGTCTCTTCAGAGTATGCAGATGCAATACGAGAAGTGGTAAGCACTATTCAAGAATCAATAGAAGAGGTTGAAAACAATATCAAAATTGTGGCAAAGCTTATTATTGATTCATCAAATTTAGGGGAAACAATCACTGAAAATATTCAAGGATCTATGAAAAGCATCCAAACCGCTATAGATATCACTATCAAAGGGGTGAAAAAATTTGAACTTTTAGCTCAAAAAGCCAATGAGTTCAATAAAGGGAGTGAAGCGATCGCAAGTGCAGCGGAAGAGAGTGCAAGTGCAGTTGCACAAATAACC